>DATBYX010000471.1:0-10343 GCA_036513475.1 Xanthobacteraceae bacterium
GCAGGATTGCCGTCGATCAGGACGCGCGGATGCTCGGGCGCATAATGGGCGACATTGCCGCCGTCCCACATGCTGCCGATGACATATGCCAGCGGCTGCCCCGTCGCCGCGCGGAAGCGGCGCGCAAGCTCGTCGGCGAGGCGGTCGCCGGGGTAGAAGACCGCGCGATAGCGATGATCGATTGCGGGCAAGATGGAATAGTTGGCGGCGAATGCGAGGGAAAATGCCGCAAAGACGAGGCCCCACGTCGCCGCGACACGCCGGAGCCGAGCCGCATCGAGACCCCTCGGCGTCTCGATCACGATCCACAGCCCGAGAAACAGCCAGAGCGGATATCCCCACATGGCGATAGCGCCGCGTCCGCTGAGCGCCGAAAGGGCGATGGTAGTCGCCGCCGGGCCGAAAGCCAGAAGCGTGATGATGCGCCGATCGAAAGCCTCGGTCGTGCGCGCGGCAGGGGTTTTCGGTCGCGGCCAGACCAGGGCGGCAGCAATCAACAAGGCGGGAATGAGAAACAAAAGCTGGCTCAGCGCAAACACCGTCGGGTGCAGTATGTGATCGAGAAAGCCGCGCGAGGGGGCCGCGCGCGCATTGGCATAGGCAAACGGAAGGAAGTCATTCTGCACGAGCCAGAGAAGATGCGGTGCCATGACCAGAACGGCCACCGCGGCCGCGAGCCACGGACCAATGGTGGCGAGCGCGCCTCGCGCCTCGCGGTCGACCAGAAGAAACACTGCCATGGGCGCCGCCAGCATGATCACGAAATATTTCGCCCAGAGAGCCAAACCGAGCATGACGCCGAGCATCGTCCACCAGACAATGTGTCTTCGTCGCAGTGCCGCGTGGAAGAAGTACCCCGCCCAAGCCCATATCGGCAGCTGAATGACGTCGTGATTGAACTTGGCCGCGGTGTACTGAAAGTAGTGCAGGCCATCGATTATGAGGATGGCGAGGAGCGCGAGGACCGGTCCGACCATGGAGCGTGCGGTGAACCAGACGCCTGCAAATGCGCCGATGACCGCCGCCTGCGCCAGGGCATAGTAGCCGACGTCGCGGCCCACCGCCCGGTAAACAATTTCCACCAACCACCAGGGCAGCGGCGGCAGCTTGTCGTAGCCAAGTTGCCATTCACGGCCATAGGTCAGGGCCTCGATGAGGTCGAGCGGAAGGTTCGGGTAAAGCAAGGCCGGAAGGGCGGTCCAAACCGCGAAGTGAAGCGCGAGAAAAGCGAGAAAGGCCAGCTGCGGCCGGCGCTCGATGATGCCGCTAAATCCCGACGTCGCGCCGGCAACTGCCCACCTTTGAGAAATGCGTCCGCGCCGGAGGGCTTTGCGTCCAGAATCCTGCATTGGTCGGCGGCTTATAGGCCGCCTATGCGCCTCCGCCTAGGTTAGTGCGCCTTCGCTCACCGCTTCTTTACGGCTTGGCGGACGCTCTCAGCACGCTCTCAACCGCTTGCGTTGCGGCAATTCCGCATGCCATTGAGGTCACGCGGCTCAGAAGCGAATCGCACCGCCAGCAACCGGCACGATTGGACCAGCCCTCATGCGTGTGGTTGGCGCTATCCTGTTAGCGTTATGCATGCTGATAATTGCGGGTCTCGCCGGCGCGGCCGTCTATTTGTATCTCAATCTCGGGGTGCTGGAGGCCGCGACAGTGGCCATCGCCATCTTGGCTCTCCTTGGGCTTTACCACACGGTTTCCAGCCGTTTCGGCCTGCGATCCGCAGTGAGCCGGCAGCTCGCAGATCTCTCCCGCGGTGGGGCCGATATCGGGCGTCAGGTTGCGGAGATGGGGCGCCGGCTCGCGGCCCTGGACGGCAAATTCGAAACGGTGCTCGACCAGACTCGCGCCGTCGCCGACCCACTGAACGTCCAGATGAGCGAGCTCGATGCGCGCGTCCGACGACTTGCCGAAATGGTCGGGGTGCACCAGGCGACGCTCGATGCAATGGCCCGCTCTGCTTCCGAGCAGCCCGCGGTAGCTGGTTCCGTGCCGCCGCCAACACCACGCGGCTCCTCGGACGATAGCGCCGCGAAGCCATCCGTTGCGATGATGAACGAAGTCTCGCTCGAGGCCATCCGCAACGCCATCGACGCAAATCGTATCGATCTCTACCTGCAACCGATCGTGACCCTGCCGCGACGCAAGGTCCGTTTCTATGAGGCCATGTCGCGCCTGCGCAGCGCGACCGGCGAGACTGTGCACGAATCCGAGTTTGTGCCGCAGGCTGAGCGCGGCGGGCTCATGCCGAAGCTCGATTACCTCGTCGTTTTCCGCTGTGTTCAAATCGTCCGCCGGCTTCTCATGAAGAACCGCGAAATCGGACTGTTCTGCAATCTGTCGCGAACGACGCTGACCCATCCAGACGTCTGGCAGCAGCTTCATGATTTCATGGCAGCCAACCGCGCGATTGCCCCTTCGCTCATCCTTCAATTGGCACAGAGCGCTGTGCGGGAAATGGCCGAGCCCGAACATGAAAGGCTGGCTGCGCTTTCGGAGCTCGGCTTCCGATTTTGCTTTAATGAGCTGACAAGCCTGCATGTCGAACCGGGGGAGCTTGCCCCTCGCGGCTTCCGTTACGTCAAGGTGCACGCAGCGCCCTTGCTTGGTAGAGTTGCGACTGCACCGGGTGAGGCCGGCCCGGGAGAGTTATCGGAGCTGCTGGGCCGTTTCGGCATCGATCTCATTGTGGATAGGATCGACAACGAGAACAGCGTCATGGAACTTCTGGGCCATGACGTCCGGTACGGGCAGGGGCCGCTGTTTTCCGCGCCGCGCCCGGTGCGCGCGGAGGCGTTGCGAACGATGCCCAATATGCCGGATGGGACCGTGGAGGGACTTTCAGTCCCTGCGCATCGGGCGGGACCAGGCAACGGCACGCCGCCATCCGTTGACGCCCAGGCTGTTGAAAGGGAGGGCGCAGAACCCAGCCGCTATGACGAAGTTCGAGGGGCGCTATAGCCCGCAGCTGAACAACGTGGACGGCGGATTCCGCAGTTCGGTTTGCTCTGCTGCGCCCGCAGTGCTTTCGCATCTTTGATGAAGACGCCCCATCCAGATTTCATCGCTCGCTTTGCTGCCATTGCGGGCAACTACGACGTCGTGCTCAGCGATGTTTGGGGGGTCGTGCACAACGGGGTTGCGGCCGCGGCCGAAGCCTGCGACGCGCTCGCCCGGTTCCGCAAGGGAAGCGGCATCGTTGTTCTCATTACAAATGCGCCGCGACCGGGCGACCTTGTGGCGCGACTTACTCTCGATGCGCTCGGCGTAACACGCGAGGCTTATGATGGAATTGTGAGCTCGGGCGACGTAACCCATGCGCTCATTGCTGCGCGTGCCGGCCTGCGCGTCTTCCATATCGGCCCCCCGCGCGACGTCGGACTCTTCGACGGTCTCGACGCGCCCCTGGCGACCCTCGACAAGGCAGACTATGCAGTCTGCTCCGGCTTGACCGATGACACCGTCGAGACCCCGCAGGACTATCACGAGCTGATCGAGCGCATGCGCCGGCGTGCGCTTCCCATGATCTGCGCCAATCCGGATATTGTGGTCGAGCGTGGTGACCAGCTCGTTTATTGCGCAGGCGCAATTGCCGATCTCTATGCCGCGGCCGGCGGGCCGGTCATCTATGCCGGGAAGCCCCATCGTCCGATTTACGAGGAGGCCGTGCGGATCGCGGAGAAGGTCGGGGGCCGATCTCCCGAGCATCATCGGATATTGGCGGTAGGAGATTCGGTGCGAACCGACCTCAAGGGCGCCGCCGCGTTTGGAATTGACTGTCTGTTTGTGACGGCAGGCATCCATGCCGAAGAGCTCGGAGCACGCGACAATCCCGATGCGAACGCCCTGGCTGAGATATTTGCAGCCGCCGGCCTGTTCCCAAAAGCGGTGATGCAGCGCCTTGTTTGGTAGGGTAAACAGCAGCTTACTTAAGAATGAAACCAGCCGCCCTGCCATCAATTGGCGCCGACCGCGCCAATGTTTCTCCGCAATTATCCATACAACTCCTCCCCCGTCGGGGATCAATGCTTGTCGGATTGGGGCACTCTTCTTCTCGTCTGAACTGAACGCTGGGATGCGTTTCGTGCCGTCGTGGACGGCGGCACGTCGGCCGAGATGCGCGGGGCGTTTCGCAAGCGTGATCGGTACTGGGAGACTTGCATGAACGCACACGCGGCCGTGATGCGCTATGCGCGCGCGCCTCTCGCTCTACGTTCGCCCTATCTGCCGTCCGCTCCATCGACCCAGCAACGTACGCTCGCGGTCAGAGCAAACCATTACCGAGGCTATTTGCGCGTGTTCGTCCCGTCGGCAACGTGCGACGCATCGCGCGAGGTCCTGCTCGGGGCGCTGCGAGCTTGTACCGCATCGTTTGCGCCGGCCTCGAAGGTCGCTTCCAAGGCATGGGGCGCGAGCAAAGAACTGATGCAATGCGTGCCCATCGAGCCGCGGTTCGCGGGCAAGCTCGCTGCTGCGGCCGTGACTGGTGCAATCGCAGCCTTGGCCATCATCAACAACGAACGAAACGAGCCGCGTCTCATGCGCATGGTCTCCGGCATGGTCTCCGGCAATGAGACGGTCGTGTATCGCCACGTGCCTGTGCAGGTGGTTCCGGCCGAGGACGAGGGTGAGCCCGCAGCCGATGATTCGGAGGACGGCGGCGCGCGCACTTACCCGCGCATGGTCCAAACGATCAAGTTCGTCGCCTCGAGTACATCCGCCGCCCTAAAATCAGCGGGAGCGGTAGCGACCAAGGTAGGCGCATTCGTCGCGTTTTCAGGAAGGACGGCTTCTCAGACTGTGGCCGATGCGGGCGACTGGCCCGCGGTTCGCCGGCGCCAGGGGGCCCCGAACATGGACGAAGTGGATAAGTACCTGTGGGAGGTTTATCAGCGCCAACCAATAAAGCGGGACCACTCCGGCGACTTCACCTGGAAGGATCCGGCCGCGGCCAAGCGCACGGGATTGTCCGTGCCGGAGTACGCCATAAGCGGAATGGACCCTGATTTTCGCGAGCAGCTCTATCATGCCGGACACGCAATGGATGCAGATGGACTTCAGTGGTCAATCCTGAGCGGGTTCCGCGACGATTATCGTCAAAGCCTCGCATCCGGATTCAAGGCGCGCGTCGGCAACTCGCTGCATGGCGGCAGCCGCGCGACGGGGGGCTGGGGTCATGGCCGCGCCGTCGACCTCACGAGTGCTGAGGGTGATGCGAGCGCGGTCTGGCACTGGATCGATGCGCATGGTGCGAAATACGGATTGTACCGCCCGATCCCGGGGCCAGACCCGGCTCACACCCAGTCGCGCGGCGATTGGCATAAGCTCGCCGTGGCACTGCGCGAGACCCGGGTGCGCGTGGCTGGAGAGGCGCCGGAAACTGCAACCACCAAGAAGGTGGCCAAAGCAGGCTTGTAGCTTCGAGCACCGAGCATTTGCTCGGCCAGCCGCAAAAGAACGATCGGCGAGTCGCCAGCACTGCACAGTGCCGGAAAGCATGCCTGACGATTCCTTGTAGCCCGCATGAGCGCAGCGATATGCGGGGGACGCACCGTGGACATTGGCTCGGAGATATTGGCCCGGATCTCGCTTCGCTCATCCGGGCTACTTGGCTCTCATCCCGTCAGGCCGAGACCCAGCACGCTTGCGGAGCGGGATTAGCTGCTGTCCAATGGGACTAGCCTCGCAGACCAGCGAATATTCCTGAACGCGTCGCCAAGCCTTTGCTCTTCGCAGCAGCCCATGATCCAGCAGCCAAAGCGCGGCGAGCGCTTCACCGTCGTCCGAAGCGAAGGGCCTTTGGACAACGCGCTGCGTGGCGCGGTTGTCGGCATCGGGAATTTCGATGGCGTCCATCGCGGGCACCGCGCCGTGATCGCTACGGCTCACACGCGTGCGCAAGTCCTTGGGCGCCCCGCCGCGGCGCTCACCTTCGAGCCGCATCCACGCCGATTCTTCAGTCCTGACGAACCGCTGTTCCGGCTCACCGACGAGCAAGCGAAGCTGCGCCTTCTCAGCGGCGCCGGCCTCGACGGCGCGATCGTGTTGCGCTTCGACGCGCGATTGGCGCAGCTTTCCGCGCAGGAATTCGTCTCGCAGATTCTGGTCGAGCGCTTCGCCGTCACTGGAGTCGCGATCGGCTTCGACTTCCATTTCGGTCTCAATCGTGCCGGCACGCCCGGTTACCTTGCCTCCCATGGGCCGGAATTCGGTTTTGTCGTGGACATCGTGCCACGCTTTGAGCACGCCGGACGCTTGGTGCGTTCGGGCTTGATCCGGGAGGCTCTCGCGGCAGGGCGGGTATCCGAGGCCACCGATCTCCTTGGCTATCCCTGGTTCGTGAGTGCCGAAGTGATACACGGCGACAAGCGAGGCCGAGAGCTTGGCTATCCCACCGCCAACCTGCGGCTCGATCCGGCATGCCGCCTCGCGCATGGGATCTACGCAGTGCGCGTGGCATTTGAAGGTCGCCGCTACGACGGGGTTGCAAGCTTCGGCCGACGCCCAATGTTCGATCAGGGTATCGTGCTCCTGGAAGTGTTCGTATTCGATTTCTCAGGCGATCTCTACGGCCGCGCGATGGACGTCGCTTTCATCGACTGGATCAGACCGGAGCAAAGATTCGACAGTGTCGAGGAGCTGATACGGCAGATGCACGAGGATTGCCGCGCCGCTCGCGTGGCCCTCAAGCGCGCGCCCGATGCATTCCCCCCGCTCGGGTCCGTCCGGGGCTGAAACGGGTCGCCAGCAGGTCCTTCAAATTCACCACACCAGCGTCTATGCCGCCGCGATCGTGATGCCCTGCTGCTCACACGTGTTTGCAGTATCCGAAACGGTGGCGCGCTGCATGTCACGCCGCCAGCGCAGATCGTCGAACTCGGTCCCCCGGTGCATGGTGCAGCGATTGTCCCACATGACAAGATCGTGCAGCCGCCAGCGGTGGATATATACGAACTGCCGCTGGGTGATATGCGCCATCAGCTCGTCAATGAGCGCTCGCCCTTCGTGCTCGGGCATTCCGAAGATGCGCCCCGCATGGGAGGCCAGGTACAGCGACCTGCGCCCGGATTCCGGGACGGTGCGGACCAGCACCTGGGCTACCGGCGGCATCCCGCGGCGTTCCTCTTCGCTGAAATCGGAAAAGCCGAGCCGGGCACGAGAATTGAAGATCGAATGTTCTACGACGAGAGAGGCTATGCGACGCTTCATCTCCTCGGGCAGCGCGTCATATGCCGCGCGCTCATCGGCGAACTCCGTGTGGCCTCCGACCGAGGAAATGGAACGCGCATAAAGCAGCGATGCGCGTGCGGGCGCATGCTTGAATGAGCTGTCGGCATGCCACAGCCGGTTGCCCAACTGAAACATCCGAACTCTGCTGTCCTCGCCCCAGACCTCGTTCGCCGGATCCAGGTTGGACACGTCGGCAAATTCCTTGCGCAGCCGCAACGACGCGTCTTTGCGATGAAGAGCAATGGTGGTCTCGAGCGGACCGAATTGTCTGGCGAAATCGAGATGCTGATCCTCGGAAAGATGTTGATCAGGGAAGATCAGGACAGCGTATTTGATGAAGGCTTCGTTGATCGCGGCAAGATCAGCCGGCTCGTTTTTTTTTCGACAATTCGATATCGCCAACTTCCGCTGCGAACGTGGGCGTGACCGAGACGACGGTGATGGTCATGGATGATGTCCTCCCCGCACGCCCGCTGATCGTAGTCCATTATGGCTGGCCAGCGGGGAACGCTCAATCCTCTCTTTCAAACGCGGGGTGTCGGGAGTCACGAGCCGGCGGGGCGCACGGTGCTCGCGCCGAAAGACGCTATTTCCTCTCCAGCATGCTCGGCCGCGGGCTCGCCGTAATAGGGGCAGCCGAACGCTGGACCCAGCAACCTTCGGCCTCGGAGCAACGCTCCCCGAGCGGACCACGCATCGATTGCGATGCGCACGAGTGCCGGAACCTGACCGGGCTGGCGTACCACCGACCGGGAGATGGCCAACATATCGGGTGTGCCATCATTGCGTAATCCGACCACCGCAGCCGGCGGCAGGTCCCGGTCTGCCGGATCGATGACCGTACGGCAGACCGCAAATGGAATGCCGTAGGCGGCAGCGACTTCCGCCGCGAGATGCGATTCCATGTCTACGGCCATTGCACCTGTTTGCGCGTGCAACTGGCGCTTTTCGCAGGCATGGGCGACTGCGCTATTTGCTCCGACTATCTCCGCCTGAACGGCGCCGGGAAGGGCGTCGAGCAGGCGGCGCGCCCATCTTTGGTCCGTCGGAAACCACTTCTGCCCAGCCCGAACTCCCGTGCCGATCACCCAATCTCCGGGTTTGAGATCGGGCGCCAGCCCTCCCGCAACTCCGAAACTGATGATGCCCAGCGCGCGATCGATAGCCGCCTCCAGGCATGCGACAAGTTGTCCCGCTTGGCTGCAGATGACCGATACACCTGGCCCTGAGGCGATGCGAGCCTCGAGCGAAAGCGAGGTCACGGCGATGACAGTCGCCCTACTCGACATTCAAGACGCCCCCAGTTACGCCAATGCTACACGTATTCTCTTGGTGTCGGGGTGGCAGATTAGTCACTTTTTCCAAAAATCGGGAAGCCAAAGAAGGAGCCTCCCGGCTCGCAACCGGAAGGGTGTGGGAAAAATCTGCAATGAGCCATAGTCAAGCGGAGGTTGTATCAGCTAGGCCTCTGCGCGCCGCAGGTTGCGGCTCCTCCAGAGCCCCCCAACCATGAGCTTGGACATCGCCCGTCTCTTCGCCGAGCGGGAGCAGGAACGTTACGGCCTGCATACCCGCTACCTCAACGAGCAAATGGTGCGGCTGCTGCGAACGATCGGATTCGACCGGGCCTATCAGCAAGGCAGAGGTCAATACTTATTCGATCGTCAAGGACAGCAGTATCTCGACCTGCTGAGCGGCTGGGGCGTGTTTGCAATCGGTCGCAATCACCCGGTTGTGCGCGAGGCCCTCAAGAAGTTGCTCGACGGGGACTTTCCCAACCTTGTTCAGTTGGACGTCTCCGTCCTCGCCGCTGTCTTGGCCGAGCGCCTCCTGCGTCATGTGCCGTACCTGGAGAAGGTTTTCTTCGCCAATTCCGGGACCGAGTCGGTGGAAGCGGCGCTGAAGTTTGCGCGCGCCGCGACCGGGCGGGCAGGCGTCGTCTACTGCAGCCACGCTTTTCACGGGCTTACCTACGGTGCGCTCTCGTTGAATGGGGATGCAATCTTCCGTTCAGGCTTCGGTCCGCTGCTGCCCGAGTGCAACGAGATCCCGTTCGGCGACCTAGATGCGCTGGAGAGGGCACTGTCCTCGCGGAGGGTGGCCGCGTTCATCGTCGAGCCGATTCAAGGGAAAGGGGTCATCATCCCGCCCGATGAATTTCTGCCGGACGCGCTCGCGCTCTGCCGAAAGCATGGGACATTGTTCATCGCGGACGAAATCCAGACCGGGCTCGGTCGAACCGGCCGTTTTCTCGCAAGTGAGCACTGGGGCATCGAGCCCGACATGGTGCTCCTGGCCAAATCATTATCGGGCGGGCACGTACCGGTCGGAGCGGTGCTGACCCGCAAATGGATTTTCGACAAGGTCTTTGATCGGATTGATCGTGCGGTTGTGCATGGGTCTACTTTTGCCAAGAATGACATGGCCATGGCGGCCGGTTTGGCGACACTGGAAGTCATCGAGTCCGAACGGCTGATGCAGAACGCGGGTCGGACCGGCGCACGTCTGCTGGCGGCGTTCGAAGCCATGGCGAGGCGCTACGAGCTCATCAAAGCCGTGCGGGGAAAGGGGCTGATGCTGGGCATCGAATTCGGCGCGCCGCGCTCGCTGAAGCTCAAGACGTCCTGGAATTTGCTCGAAACGGCGAGCAGCGGGCTGTTTTGCCAGCTCATCGTGATCCCGCTGCTGAAGGAGCACAAGATCCTCAGTCAAGTTGCGGGACACGCCAATCACACGATAAAGCTCTTGCCGTCGCTGATCATCTCCGATGCGGATTGCGATTGGATCGAGCAGGCGTTTGAGCAGGTGATTGCGGACGCGCACCGCGTGCCTGGGGCAGTTTGGAGCCTTGGCAGAACGTTGCTCGGGAATGTCGTTCGATCCCGGGCAAGTGGTTGATCGCGATGGCTTCGTCATCACCACCATGCAAAACGCGCACCTGCCTGCCGCTTCTGAAGGGTGACCTGCCGAAGGTGATTTGAGTTCCAGACGGCTGTGTTGTTATGCTTGACCGCTTCATGCGCACATTGCTGAGGAGAACGGGACATGAATGATCTACTATCTGGTTATGCTCAGGGCTTGGCCGATTATCAGGTCATTATCAGCGCGTG
>DATBYX010000472.1:0-4117 GCA_036513475.1 Xanthobacteraceae bacterium
ACCCGTCACGCGGATTTCGGGAACCCGTAAAGGGTTGCGGGGTTCTGGACCAGGATGGCCGTGTGCGACGCCGGGTCTGGCGCCCATTCCGCCAGCAGGTCGAAGAGGACCGCATCGTTCGGCTTTTCCTTCTCTGTCGGATGCGGCCAGTCGCTCGCCCACACCACCCGTTGGGGGGCGGCTTTAATGTAGGCGCGGGCAACCGGCACCGTGTCGGAGTAGCTCGGCGCGCCGACCTTGCTGTCCTGATAGGCGCCAGACAGCTTGACCCACGTCTTGCCTTTGTCGATGAGCTTACTGATCGTCTTGAAGCCAGGACTGTCGAGCGCGTTGGGTTGTGCGAGACGGCCGAGGTGATCGAACACGATCGGGGAGGGAACGCGCAGCAACAAATCTTCGATGCCCGCGATCTGCTCGCCCTTCATGTGGATCTGAATATGCCAGCCGAGATCGTTCACGCGCTTCGACAGCGGCTCGATCATCTCGATCGTCGTGGCGCCCGCCTGGACCAGGTTGAAGCGGATGCCGCGGATGCCGAGATCGTTCATGCGTCTGAGCTCGGCGTCGGCGACGCTAGTGTCGACGACGGCGACGCCACGGGCAGTCGCGCCGATTTGCGCCATGGCATCGAGCGTGACGCGATTGTCGGTTCCGTAAGTCGAGGGCGTCACGACGACATTTCGCATTGTGCCGATGCGCTTCTGCAGCAGCTTGTAATCGGCAACCAGGGCGTCCGGTGGCTTGAGCGTGGCCGACGGATCGACCGGATATTTGGCGTTATAGATATGCATGTGGCAGTCACATGCGTTGGCGGGCGCCTTGAGTTTCGGAGCTTCCGTCCCGGCCGAATAGGGTACTTGCTGCGCACTGGCGCCACGCATGCCAAGGCTGCTGGCAGCAGTTGTCATTGCCAGCACGCCGGCTGCCTTCATAAAGTCGCGGCGATCGCTCGACATACGTTCCATGGAAGTCCTCCCTTGGTCGGGCTGAGACGAGGGATCACAGCCGTAACTCCAGTTTCCACCATCTCGCTAGGCTTCGATCTTGCGTTGTTCAGACAAGATGGCAGCGGATAATCCTATTCCAATCTTTTGCCTCTGTCGTCCATCTTCGATCGCGAAATGACCTCGATGATGGCCTGCTCACCGCGAGCGAGATCGCGCAGCTCAAGCTCGATGCCGATTGGGTCGTCCTGTCCGCATGCAATACGGCGGCAGAGGAAAAGCCAGGGGCGGAAGCGCTATCAGGCCTCGCGCGTGCCTTTTTCTATGCCGGGGCACTATTACTCTATTCCCTGATTTTGCGCGGGCTGGAGGGTTACTGGCTTACGGTCCAAATCTACTCAACTTGTATCGCTTGGCCGGTGTCCTTGCTGGCGTAGTAGTGCTGAAGCGGGGTAATGCCCGTGGAGCGAAGGGGGTGGGTCATCGCCTTTGAGATCGGGTCAACCGGCAACGGGAGGAACCCGATATTCAATGGAAGGCGGCAGCCTTCGTGCGGTGGCACGAGCCGGATGACGCGAGAGTGTCAAGTCCGGATCTGCGAGAGGCTCGGGGTGAAATTCCCCGGGCCTACTCGGCCGAAGTGACCACCTGCGGCCCGCCCTGGAAGGTCTGCTTTCTGAGGTGCTGCGGACGCAATTGGAATACTGCCGGACCGCCGGGTTCTGACCCAAACCGGACATTGGGTCTGCGGCTTTGATTGGTGTTGCCCCGCAGGATTCCCGAACCGCGGGAATTCTCACGAGCGCCGCCTTGCAGGGCTCAGTGAAATCGTGGAAGTGCGCCTTAGTACATTCCACGAGTGAACCTCCTCCCCGTTGGGCGGGGGCACAAAGATCTGTCATGTCCCGGCTGCAAGCCACCCCTCCAGGGCCGCCAAAGGCCGAAGCATCTATTCGGCGCCTATGTACCCAACGCGAGACCGGTAAACGAGCCCGGTCGGAGCTGGCGTAAGGCAGGCTTCGAGCCGAGATCGCAACTGCGCCCGATCGAGATTGCGACCGATCAGCACGAGCTTGTTCCTCGTTTGGCCTTCGCGTCCGCCTTCATCCAAGGAGAAGCGCTTGGCCACGAGATGGAAAACGTAGCGTTTGTTGCTTTCGGCGATCCAAAGGAGGCCCTTGCCGCGATAGACGTTATCGGGAAGCCGCTCGAGGAAGTCCTGAAATCTTTGCGCGGCAAAGGGCCGCTCGCTTTGAAACGAAAGGGCCTCGAAACCGTCCGCCGCCAAATGCTGGGTGGCATTGTGATCGGCGTGCAGTTGCTCGCTCTCGTCATTTGAGTCGAGCTCTTGATCGCATGCCTGCGCCGGTCCCGGATCGGCGAAAAACCGATCGGATTGGAACAGCCCGACGCTGAGGACGAGAGGGAGCGCGACCCGACACTGCGTCGTCCGCACGATGCGCGCTTGCGGCTTGAGCGTGCGGATGGTGTCTTCGAGGGTTTGCAGCCGCTCGGCGCCGACGAGATCGCACTTGTTGAGCAGAATGACGTCACCGCGACAGAGCTGGTTGCGGGCAGCCCTGCTCTCGAACTGGTCGAGGCAAAAGCTAGCGGCATCGGCAACCGTGAGGATCGAATCGATACGTACCCGATCCAGCAATTCCGAGCGTAGGAAGGTCAGCACTACGGGCAACGGATCGGAGACGCCGCTCGTCTCGACGACTAGGTAATCGACCCTGCGGTTGAGGATGCGAAAGATTGCATCCAGGAAGTCGTTGTTGATCGAACAGCAGATGCAGCCGTTTTCCAATTCTACCATGTTGTCGGCAGCAGAGGCGATCAGGTCGCTGTCGATGCCGATCTCGCTGAGCTCGTTGACAATGACGGCAGTGCACAAGCCCTGCTGGTTAGTGAGGATGTGCTTGATTAGGCTCGTCTTGCCGCTGCCGAGGAAGCCGGTGATCACGGTCACGGGCAAGCGGGCTTCGGAATATTCAGGCGGGGACCTGCTCATGACGCAATCCGCTCAGTCGAGCGACGCCGGACTACTCGGTTGCCTGCTTACGACAAATCACGTGCAGCGTCGAAGGTGTACTTCGTGCCGACCGCGGACTGGCTCACTGCTTCACCAAAGGCATCAGCAAGAGCGTGCAGCGCACGCCAACCAGTGCAGTGGCCGGTGATGATGTGCGGGATACGAAACGGCCGCAGCCCTTCAACGGTGTCCGGAATGATCCTTTCCATCACGCCGCCGAGGTGCAGCCCGCCCATGACGCAGTAGATTGGAACGTCGGGAAAGAGATCGCGGGCATGGAGGCATACGTTGACGATGCCCGCGTGCGAGCACGCGCTGAAGACGATCAGTCCCAGATTGCGCACGTGTGCCACCAGCATGCGCTCGTCCATGAGCAGCGGATCGGGTTCCCACGGCCCGCTCGGACTCGTTCGAGACAGATGGTCGACGCGGCCTTTCTCGAACGATGTCAGCCGCGGTATCTCGCCGCTGTAGTAAAAGTGGCCGTCGAGCAGGAGCCGGGCATCGGGAATATTGACCATCCGCGCGCCGCGCTGCTCGAGGTCGGCGGGGCGCGGAACGTTGGCGACGGGTATGATCATGCCACTCTTAAGCCGGATGGCACGTTCGTTGAACATTCCGGGATTGACGTGCACGGCGACGTGACCGCCGTCTTTCACGATAGCCTCGACGGCGTGCGGAAGCGCGGCCATGTGATCCCAGTGTCCATGGCTGACCGCAATGCATTCGACCTCGCCCAAGCGAATTCCGAGATTGGCGCAGTTGCGGATGAAGATCGCCCCTTCCGGCCCGGTATCGAACAGAAGGGTATGCCGGACGTTCTCGGCTCCGGACACGAGCTTCAGACCAAAGCCAAGATTAGCGCAAAGCAGCGCCTCGCCGGAAATGATCTTTGCCCCGGCCAGAACGACGTTGGAAAACTCGGATACCGCGAACAAGGTTTTGCTGACATACGTGTCGCTGACATCGTCGGTGATCACTTCCGCGATGAGCGAATCGATAGGCTTGAGGGCAGGCGCTGGACTGTTGGTTGGGGCCATTCGGGAGGCTTTCAATGCGAGCCTCGACTATATTGGGCGCTCTGGTGTGCCACAACCGCAGGCACCGCATGCCCGCTCGAGCGGACCATGAAAGCTAG
>DATBYX010000473.1:0-2714 GCA_036513475.1 Xanthobacteraceae bacterium
CGCCTGCGGCCGGACGGGAGACGATGGTATCTTCCGACACGGTGTATCGCTCCTTTCGGAGATTCTGGCCTAAGCCTCCGGCCAATGCCGCGTTGTCATGAAGGGATCGGGACTGAAACATATTTGTATGACTAATCATACGACTATGCCGAAGGTGTAGCGGATTGAGGTTGTGTCGACCGGCGCTCGGCGTCGGTGGAGGTTGGAGAAGCGGCGGATCGTTGCCGCGAGCTACGACGTCTGTGTCAAGAAGACAGGCAGAACTGGCCAAAGCAACAGGCTGCCATCCGGAGGGGAATCCTCTGGATGGGCCATCCGCCCAAAAAGCTTGCGTAAGTAAGGGCACAATTTATCCTATGCCTAGACGACCGATTCCATGAAAGTTGTCATTTCGGGGGGATTCATTCCGGTTGTCTGGATTCCTATGTAGGCCCCGTGAGCCCAAATGGAGCGGGGTGGAAGTCATGGCAGCGTGGCGGCGGGCGATTGAATTGTCGCTCGGAGATGAGGATGCGGCCGAGTTGAATTCGATCGCGCAATCGCGGACCGAGCCGGCGAGCCGGGTCGAGCGGGCGCGAATATTGCTGGCTTATCGGGAGGATCCTTCGTTTTTTGCGGTTGGTCGGGCGCTCGGGCTTCACCATCAGACGGTCCAGCGCTGCGTCGAGCGCGCCGTGGTCGAAGGCCCGATGGCTGCGCTCGACGATCGCCCACGTCCGGGTCGGGAACCGACAATTACGCTCGAAGCCAAGGCTTGGCTGGTATCGTTGGCGTGCCGGAAAGCGAAAGACCTGGGCTATCCCCACGAACTGTGGACGACGAGGCTTCTCGCCAGCCATGCCCGCGAGCACGGACCGGCGCAGGGACATGGGTGCCTTGCCCATCTGGCGCAGGGCACGGTGTGCAAAATCCTCGACCAGGAAGAAGTCAAGCCGCACAAAGTGCGATACTACCTGGAACAGCGCGATCCCGACTTTGCGCAAAAGATGGCCGCGGTGCTGTGCGTTTATCGGAAGGTGAAAATCCTCAAGAAAGCGGCCGCGGCGGCGAAAAACAAGCCGAGCAACGCGGTGGCGATCATCTCCTACGACGAGAAGCCGGGCATCCAGGCGATCGCAACCACCGCTCCGGATTTGCCGCCCGCGCCCGGCGTGCATGCCACCTTCGCACGCGAGTTCGAATATGAACGCCACGGCACGGTGAGCTTGCTGGCCGGCATCGACCTCGTCAGCGGCAAGGTTCATGCCCTGGTCAGGGACCGTCATCGCAGCCGCGAATTCATCGAATTCCTCAAGCTCCTCGATGCCGCCTATCCGACCCACACCGCGATCAAGTTGATCCTCGACAATCATTCCGCGCACATCTCCAAAGAGACCACGGCCTGGATCGCGCAGCAACCCGCGCATCGCTTCGAATTCACGTTCACGCCCACCCATGGCTCCTGGCTCAACCTCATCGAGGGTTTCTTTTCCAAGCTCGCCCGCTCCGTGTTGCGCCACATCCGCGTCGCATCCAAACAAGAACTCAAGGATCGCATCATGGCCGCAATGGACTTCTTCAATCGAGAGCCCGTCGTTCACACCTGGACCCACAAGCTCGACAGGCCGGTCTGATATGATTCGAACTTCGGAAACGCTCGTCTAGCAGCCTGTCGGACTGGGGGTTGATTTCTATGTGCCAGCAATTCTGCTGCGGATTGAGCGGTTGAGTTTGCTGAAAATCATCGCTACGATTGTGGATGGCCGCTGGCGGAAGGTTTCCAGACACCAGGCCGCGATCCAAGCGAGTATCGAAAGCGCTCAGCCGAGGTTGAGCGCATGCATCCGCTTGATGTTCCAGGCCATGGTGACGAGGCTCCACTCGCCGCGGACGCAATCGAGCCCGCGCAGCAGGAATTGGCGGAATCCCATCACCGATTTGATGATGCCGAACACCGGCTCCGGGGTCTGCTTGCGCAGACCGTAGAGTTGTTTGCCTTGCGGTGTCCGCAGACGCCAGGCCATGGCTTCGACCGGTGTCGGGTTTTCCGGCGCCGGAGGCGGCGGAGCAAACCGTTCGCGCCAGGAGGGATGATGCGGCTGCCGCCCGGTCGCAATCAGCGGCTCGATGTTCGCCGCCGTGCACGCCATCACATTCGCCTCGCTGAAATAGCCGTTGTCGGCCAACAGCGTTTCGGGCCGGCCAAGCTGTTCCGGCAAAGCATCGACCTTCTCCAGCATCGGCGCGATCTGCTGCTTGTCATTGGGCGCCTGAACCACGTCCGTCGCGATCACCAGAAGGCTTTCGGTCGCCACCACCGCCTGCGCGTTGTAGCACTGTTCAAACCCGCCGCCCGCCACCGGCATGATGCGCGAGTCCTCGTCGGTCAGGTTCATCTGGTCCTTGGGTTGCGGCCCCTCGAGCGGTGGTGCAGGGGGTCTGCCGCCGGGCTTCTTGCCGCTCGCCGCCGTCTTCTCGTCCCGCGCCGCCAGCTTGGCGCGGTGCTCGGCCATCTCCCGCTCAAAGCGTTCTTTGGCGCGGGCTTCAAGCTTGGCGCGCGCCTCGGCAAGCTTCGCCAAACGCTCTTCGCGGCGCGCCAATTCCTCCGGGATCGACATGCCATCCGCCACATCAGCCTGATCCGCGGCTTCCGCCCGCGCCAGCAGTTCGGCCACTTCGGCCTTCAACTGGGCCTCGATCTTGCCGGCATGTTCATAGGACAGCGCGCTGTGCCG
>DATBYX010000474.1:0-4275 GCA_036513475.1 Xanthobacteraceae bacterium
CTCGCCTCCCTCGGTGCCGGGACTTGGGTGGAGCATGAGCGCTTACTACACCCCAAATACCACGCCCCGCGGAGCGCACGACAATTTCGGCAATCCGCTCGGGCACTCGAGCCTCACCATGTTCGATGCGGAATTTCGCTATCGGATCCCAAAGACATGGGTTGAAGTACGCGGAGAGTATGTGCGCGCAATGTTCGGCAACCCGATCAATTTGCGTGCGAACAATGACGGAGACCCCACCAACAATGTCGGCAGATTCATGTACGGGTACTCCGGAGAGATTGCGTTGCACATACCGCTTGGAACGATCTTGAACAGCGAGTGGAAGCTGGTCCCATTCTATCGCTACACCTATCAAAACCTTCAGACGGTCGGACATGGTGAGATCACCGGAGTTGCCGGCGCGGACTTCAGTCTTCCGACAGGTGCCGGGCAGCGCCGATTTCAGGATTTTGGTCTGGCGCTTTTCCCATCGCCAAAGATCGTACTTAAGGCGACTTACCAGCGGGTCAGAAACAATGATCCGGTGGGAGCGCAATCGGACTCGATCCTCGGAGGCGTTGGATTCTTTTTCTGAACGCCGGCGCAAAAACTCGCTCAGGAACATGACGCATGACGAACTGGATAAATTGGACCGCGCCGGCTGCTCTCGTCATGTCGGTCGGCTCGGCACATGCAGTTCAATATCTTTCCCTGGCTGAAGCACAAAGGCACGCATTTCCGTCAGCGACAAACTTTTCAGTCGTTCAGGCAGACCGCATTTGGAGAGCCGAAGCCGGCGGGCGCGTCGTTGGGTTCTTCATTTTCGACCGGGTGATCGGAAAGCATCTCTACATCGATTATTCGGTTGCATTGGATCCCTCGGGCCGGATCCGCCAAGTGGACATCCTGCAGTATCGCGAATCCTATGGCGGCGAGATCAGAAGCCCGAGCTGGCTCGCGCAATTCGTCGGCAAGACAAATTCTAGTCAGTTGCAAGTCGGCAGCGACATTCGCAACATCTCCGGGGCAACCCTGTCGTCTCACCACGTGACCGAAGGCGTGAAGAGGATAATGGCCATTGCGAACCGGCTCAAATAGGATTCGTCGCGCGCGCCCTCTACTCGGGACATTCGTGGAGGTCCAGGTTGGCGGCGCGCCGCAGGCCGAGATGAATGCTGCAATCGAGGCGGCATTCGAGGCGGTCGCAAATGTTCACAACCTCATGAGCTTTCACGAGTCCGGGAGCGATGTGTCGCGTGTGAATGCCGAAGCATCAGCACGTCCCGTGCGGGTGCATCCCTGGACGTTTCGCGTGCTCCAAGCGGCGCTCGATTTGCATCGGCTCTCCGCGGGAGCTTTTGACATCGCGGTCGCGCCACGCTTGCAGCAGCTGGGGCTCCTGCCCCGACATCACGATCATCGTACGTGGCTCGCGCCCAGTCAGGCGACGACCGAAGCAATCGAGTTGCTACCCGGGGAGAGGGTGCGCTTCAAGAGCTCCGGGACAAGAATCGACCTTGGCGGCATCGCCAAGGGCTTCGCGGTCGATCGCGCCATCGATGTCCTTCGTAGCGCCGCCATACCCACAGCGCTGGTTAATGCCGGCGGTGATCTCGCCGCATTCGGGCCAAGTCCCCACACCGTTGCCGTTCGCGACCCGCGCGACCCGCGCCGCTTGATGTGCCGAATCGTCCTGGGTAATGAGGCGCTTGCATCGAGCGGGCGTTACTTTGATCCGTTTGGCTCCTCGGAACCTGTCAGCTCAGCGGTGATCGACCCGAGCAGCCAGAAGCCGTCACATGCCGCTCTCGGCGCCACGGTGCGCGCTCCATCCTGCATGCTTGCCGACGCACTGACCAAGGTGGTCATGCTCGCCGGTCCGTCCGCGACTGCATTGCTCGATCATTACCGCGCGGGCGCGCTGGTAGTTTCGGCGGGCGGCATCGTACGGATGACCCGTGATTTGCAGAGCACGGTGTGCCTTGCGACTTGATCCTCGTTTCCTTTTTACCCTCTACGCGACCTTTTCGGTCCTGTTCGTCACGGGCGCCGCTTGGCTATTGGCCGATCAGCTCAAGGAGGCACCAGGTACCGGCGACGCGTGGCAGACCACGGCCGCGTACCTGCTCATGCTGCACGGCGGGACCGCCATGATGACGCTGATGTTGCTGGGGGCCCTTGTTCCGTTGCACGTGCGGCGTGCCTGGCAAAGCCGGAGAAATCGTCTGACCGGGCCGGCCATGCTGATGTTCAATGGCGTGCTCATAGCGACTTCATTCGGGCTCTACTATGCGGGATCAGAGGTGGTGCGGCCGTGGATAAGCGACATTCACATCGCGCTTGGGCTGTGCCTGCCTGCTCTATTCTTTGTCCATGTCTTGCTTGGTAGGCGCAGTCCATAGGAGTCACTGCCGATCCGCTGCGCTCGTTCGACACGGTCGCGTGTGACATGTCAGCCTTCGTCAGGCTCGCCGATATGGTGTTGAGAATAGAGCTCGAGGCCGAGCTTGGCGATAAGATCGAGCTGCGTCTCCAGGAAGTCGATGTGACCCTCTTCGTCGTGCATCAGCGCCTCGAACAGGTCGCGCGAGACATAGTCCTTGACCGAGTGGCAATGGGTCGCAGCCTCTTGGTAGAGTTCACGCGCATCCAATTCAGCTTGCAAGTCGCGCTCGATGACTTCCTTGACGGTTCGACCGATATGGAGCGCTTCGAGTGTCTGCATATTCGGAAAGCCGTCGAGGAAGATGATACGTTCGATGATCTTGTCGGCGTGCTGCATCTCCTCAATTGATTCCTTACGCCATGTCTTGGCGAGCACCTTATAGCCCCAATTGTCGAGCAGGCGATAATGCAGCCAATACTGATTCACGGCAGTGAGCTCGTGGCGCAGCGCCTTGTTGAGATAGTCGAGGACGGTCGTATCGCCTCTCATTCTGCTCTCTCCTGTTGCTGACAAAAATCATGGAACACCCGTATTCAAGTATCAAATTGTGCACAATCGATGCCTGTGTGGCTGTAATTGTTAAACCCCGGCGAAAATCCAGAGGGGTGCAAAATAGCAGCATCGTTTTTGAACACCCCATCGCCGGCATTTCTGGTCCGCAGCACCTCAAAAGCGGACCCTCCAGCGGAGGGGCTGACGGTCTTTTGAGTGCCACTTCTGGACCTCCGCCAAATCCAATTCAACCGCAAAGACGGAGTGCTTTAGACTGATCGCCTTGCGATCTTTACAAACCGCCCCATGATTGGTCGTACCCTCGGCGTTGTTTGGATTCGGCTGCCTGCCCTATTTGCCATCGCCCAACGTCTTTGGGCGATCGACGCAGATCGCCGCTATCCAATCATAAATGCGGCAGTCCAACTTGGTCGGAGTGCAACTCATCTCGGAATCCTCGGTTGGGAAACGTTTTGGCGTTATCAGGATGACCAGCAACGCGCAATGAGCGGCCGGGGAAGGAACTGGCCCGCGCCGTGTCGTCGAATCGCGCCCAACTGAAACGAAGATTCGTGGTGATGGGAAATAAGGTCTACAAGACCCGGGCCGAAGCGGAAAAAGAAGTGACGGTAGTCTGCAAGTGAAAAGCTAATCCTCCGACAGGCCGTTGCATTTGGACGGCCCGCTCTTTTTCACGAGGAGCAAAAAACCTACTCGGGCTCGCAGCCCTCTCACGCACCTTAACCAACAAAATTCCGTTCCAAATCCGCCGCCGGTGAACAGCGTTTCACATTTCAATGCAGATTTAACGCCTGGAAGCTTCCGCGCCCTCAAAAAAACAGCCCGCCAAGGCGGGCTGCAGTCTCACTGCACCTTGGGACTAAGTCTCATTACTCTCTCAGTCGCATACTTGGATACGCGGTCTGATCCAAATTCCTCGATAGCTGTCCCACACCGGCCTACCGCGAGTCCAGTAGCAGTTTGGAACGTATACGGGTACCGGTTCAGCGTAGTACACCGGCGGAGGACTAGCCGCCGCTATCCCAAAAAGCGTGCCCAGGGCCAGTCCACCGAACAGGGCCGGTACAAAATTGTCCCCCGCTGCCGCTTGCTTCGGCGCGATGCAAGCAAGCGCTATGGCAACTGCACCGCACGTAATCGCAATCCGCTTCATGTCGCCCTCTCCAAA
Organism: Xanthobacteraceae bacterium; assembly: GCA_036513475.1. Taxonomy (GTDB): domain Bacteria; phylum Pseudomonadota; class Alphaproteobacteria; order Rhizobiales; family Xanthobacteraceae; genus VAZQ01. The sequence goes on from DATBYX010000474.1 coordinate 4,110, forward strand.
GTCACCCCGTAACATTCCTATAAATATATCAATGGAATCTTGCGACTTTGCGGCCACAAGACGCCGATCCCGTGACTAAACGTAGCCCTCATTCATGGGTGTTTCCCCGCTGCACTGCGACATACCCCGCGTGCATCGCTACCCCTATACGTGCACGAGGGTTTGC
>DATBYX010000475.1:0-74941 GCA_036513475.1 Xanthobacteraceae bacterium
GTCGGTACCCTGAGCGCCTCCGGTCCGGATTGTGGACCGGAAGGTCGAGGTGTTTTCCGTCCGGAAATTCCAAGTACCGCGAGCGGACACGCAGCCCACCCTGCGAGCCCCTGCTGCCCTCAACGACGTAGCGCGTGCCGACAGGAAACCGGCTGGGAAGCTGACTGAGACGCGATCTCATGGATACCTCCTCAACGACCTCAGGTGAACGGGCATAAAATGGCATCGGCGAACAACCGTTCCATGACGAGCGGCAAAGGGGTAGCGGGATCCTGTGGACGGCTGTGGAAACGCTCTCTTTCGGCCCACTTTGCTTTGCTGAGAAACGCACATGACCCCATCACCAGGAGGCCTAGTCTGACCTGATCGTGGCGTTAGCCCCGCCCTGACCCCCAGTTCTGCATTGTGGGCTGGGCAGCTTGCTTAAACGTCGAAGCCGTTCTCGCGCGCCAAATCCTTGAGCGATGCCTCGGGTCGCGCCCCCAGATGCTGGATCACCTCGGCGGCCGCAAGAGCTCCCAGCCGCGCCGCGGTGCGGTAATCGGCGCCCCTGGCGACGCCGACGAGGAACCCGGCGGCGAACAGATCCCCCGCCCCGGTCGCATCGACCACCCGCTCCACCGGATATGCCGGGACTGCATCGGTTTCTTCGCGGGTAATGACAACACAGCCCCTCCCGCTTCGGGTAACCACGGCAGCACGGGCGTCATTGCGCAATGCGCTCACCGCCCCGTCGAAATCCGCCGTGAGGTAGAGGCTATGCAACTCACGTTCATTGGCGAAAACCAGATCGACCGTACCGGTGCGAATGAGATCCAAAAATTCTGCACGATAGCGGTCGACACAGAATGCGTCGGACAGAGTTAGCGCGACATCGCGTTCCGCGTCATGAGCGATCTTGGCCGCCTTGAGGAAGGCCTCTTTGGCATGGGGAGGATCCCACAGATATCCCTCAAGATAGACGATCTGCGCGACGGTAACGATATCGGCATCGATATCCTTGGGATGCAGGTCCTGCGCTGCGCCAAGATAGGTATTCATGGTCCGCTCGCCGTCCGGGGTGACCAGCACGTAGCAACGTGCTGTGGACGGGCCTGCGGAGGCAGGCGGCGTTGCAAACGAAACCCCGGCCGCCCGGATGTCGTGCGCGAAGACCCGGCCGAGCTCGTCGTCCTTGACCTTGCCGATGAACGCGGCGCGCGCACCCAGGCCCGCGACACCCACAATGGTGTTTGCTGCCGAGCCGCCCGACACCTCTACTGCCGGACCCATTGCGTCGTAGATTCGCGAAGCTTGGGCCTCATCAATCAGCTGCATGCTCCCCTTCCGCATGTTATGTCCGATCAGGAAGTCGTCTTCCGTGCGCGCAATCACATCCACAATCGCGTTGCCGATGCCGAGCACGTCAAAACGAGCAGCCGCCATCAAATAAAACTCCCGTGTCCGAAACCGCGCGCACTATAACGACCGCCTCCATCGAGGCAATCGGTGGCATCTCAGGACAGTCTTGCGCCCGTCTTGCACCCGGGCCAGCCAGCATGCGATGGAGCGGCACAAACGAGTGAGGCCTCAGGGATGGCATTCAAGCAGCGGGTGTTTTCCGGTGTGCAGCCGACCGGCAATCTGCACCTCGGCAATTACCTCGGAGCCATTGCCAGGTTTGTAGCCCTCCAGCAGCGATACGACTGCATCTACTGCATCGTCGATCTTCACGCGATCACTGTGTGGCAGGATCCGGCCGAGCTGCCCAAGACCACCCGCGAAGTCGCTGCCGCCTTCATCGCCTGCGGCATCGATCCCAACAAGCACATCGTATTCAACCAGAGCCAGGTCGCCGAGCACGCTGAGCTTGCCTGGGTATTCAACTGCGTGGCGCGGCTGGGCTGGCTCAACCGCATGACCCAGTTCAAGGAGAAGGCGGGTAAGGACCGCGAGAATGCGTCGGTCGGGCTCTACGCCTATCCGGCCTTGATGGCCGCCGACATCCTGGCTTATCGCGCCACGCACGTGCCCGTCGGCGAGGATCAGAAGCAGCACCTCGAACTCTCGCGCGACATTGCACAAAAGTTCAACAACGATTTTGCCGCCTCGATCCGCGCCCACGGGTTTGGGGAGAGTTTCTTTCCGCTACCTGAGCCGCTGATTCAGGGGCCTGCGACCCGAGTAATGTCGCTGCGCGACGGCTTGAAGAAAATGTCCAAATCGGACCCTTCTGATCAGTCACGCATCAACTTGACGGATGATGCGGACACAATTGCGCACAAGATTCGGCGCGCGAAGACGGATCCGCACCCCCTGCCGGCAGAGCCAAAGGAGCTCGAGGCGCGGTCCGAAGCAGACAACCTCGTTGGCATCTATGCGGCGCTTGCCGGCAAAAGCAAGCCGGATATCCTGAAGGAATTCGGAGGCGCCCAATTTTCAACCTTCAAGAGCGCTCTTGTTGAGCTCGCGGTCACAAAGCTCGGGCCGATAAATGCCGAAATGAAGCGCTTGATGGCCGATCCGGTCCACATCGACTCCGTGCTCGCAGAGGGCGCTGCGCGCGCGCAAGTCATCGCCGCCGAGACAATGAGGGCAGTCAAGGACATCGTCGGGTTCGTACACCGCTGAGCGCAGGTACGATCAGCTCTCCGGCTGGACACCTGTACGGCCGCGAAACGGCGTGGCAGGATTCCCTCTCGATGCGCAAATTCGGGTTGCATGCGGGCGACTGGGAAAGGCGATGAAGAAGAAGCGCCGCAGCTACGATGCCGGTCATTCACCCAAATTTCTTGTCGTCATCGACGATTCACCGGAATGCGACCGGGCACTGTATTTCGCCAGTCGGCGGGCATTACGGATCGGCGCAACGGTGTTGATGCTGCGGGTGATCGAGACGGAAGACCATGGCCAGCAATGGCTCGGGGTGGCCGATATCATGCGTGCCGAGGCGCACGAGGAAGCCAACGCGGTGCTCGATCGCCACGCGGCGCGCTCGGCCGCGATCACTGGGATCATGCCGCAGCGCGTCCTGCGCGAAGGTGATACCGCAGAGGAGTTGCTTGCGTTGATCGAGGACGACGAGGATATCGCGATCCTGGTTCTTGCAGCCGGAAGCGGCAAAGAAGGCCCCGGCCCCCTGGTGTCCGCTCTCGTCAAGACTGCGGGCGAATACCCGATTCCTGTGGCTATCGTGCCTGGCAACCTCAGTGACGAGGACCTCGACTCCATGTCCTAAGCATTGAAGTTGTCCTAAGCATTGAAGTTTCGGCCTCCAGCGCCACCTTATTGCCAGCAAGCGCAAGCTATTCTGCGGGTTCGGGTGACCTGCGGAAATTCAGGGAGCCTACTATGTTCATCCAGACCGAGCCGACCCCGAATCCGGCGACGCTCAAGTTCCTGCCGGGGCGAACCGTGCTGGCAAGCGGGACGCTCGACATGCGCGACCCCGAGGCCGCCACCCAATCGCCACTGGCCGAGCGGTTGTTTGCAATCAGTGGTGTTTCCGGCGTCTTTTTCGGCTCAGATTTCGTCTCGGTGACGAAGTCCAACGGCGAATGGCAGCAGCTCAAGCCTGCAGTGCTCGGGGCCATCATGGAGCATTTCATGTCCGGCGCGCCGATCGTTCGGAGCACGCAAGGCACAACAGGACCGCACGAGGAAGAATTCTTTGCCCCTGAGGACTCCGAAACGGTCGCCACGATCAAGGAACTGATCGAATCGCGCGTGCGTCCGGCGGTTGCGAATGACGGCGGCGACATCACCTTCCGCGGCTTCAAGGAAGGCGTAGTTTATCTCGACATGAAAGGGGCGTGCTCCGGCTGCCCATCCTCGACCGCGACTTTGCGGCACGGCATCGAGAATTTGCTGCGCCATTACTTACCTGACGTTGTGGCGGTCCGGCCGATGGGGTGACCCGCGCGCGCAGACGATGCGCGTGCTCGCGATCGATACTGCGCTCGACGCCTGCTCGGCTGCCGTGCTTGACACCGCTGCGGCCGGTATCACCGCCAGCGAGACGCTAGCCATTGGCCGGGGTCACGCAGAAGCATTGCTGCCGCTCGTAGCGCGCGTGATGGATCGAGCCGGGATCGAATTTGCCGAGCTCGATCGCATCGCCGTAACGACGGGGCCGGGCAGCTATACCGGCCTGCGCGTTGGGATATCGGCTGCTCGCGGCATCGCGCTGGCAGCAGGCAAGCCGGCAATAGGTCTGTCAACCCTTGCGGGCCTCGCGGCACCGCTAATCGCGGTGGACGACAGCACACACGTCGTGGCAGCCATCGACGCGCGGCACGATCATGTCTATCTTCAGATCTTCGGTACCGGAGGGCGCACCCTCGTCGCCCCGCGCATCGCCACGTTGCGGGACGCATTGCGCGCGGCAATCACGGGACCTTCCCGCGTCATCGGCTCTGGCGCGAGCCTGCTAGCGAGGGCGTGGCCGAAAGACACCGAACCGCCGCTTCTGGTTGATCCCCGTACCGCGCCCGATATCAGCTGGATTGCCCGCCTTGGCGCCGCGGCTGCGGAAGGATATGGCCCGCCGAAACCGTTGTATTTGCGTGTGCCCGACGCGCAACCGCAGGATGCGGCGCACCTGCCTCGCAGATGAGAAGCATCGCGCGGCGTCTGTTTGCACGCAGCCGAGTCGTGCTCTCGGAAGCCGGCGTTGCAGATGCCAGGGCGTTGGCCGCACTGCATGCAGGCTCTTTCCAGCGTGCATGGAGCGACGGCGAATTCGTCGAATTGCTGCGTCAGGCCAATATCGTTGCCCATCGAGCCGCCATTGGCGGCAGCTTGGCAGGGTTCATCCTGTCCCGGATGGTTTCCGGTGAGGCGGAAATCCTCTCCATGGCTGTTAGCTCCTCCCAGCGCGGCAAGGGGCTCGGAGGCCAACTTCTGCATCTGCATTTGCGTCGGCTCGCTGGCTTGGGCATAGGCGCCGTCTTCCTGGAAGTTGCCGAGGACAACGTGCGGGCGCGACGCCTGTACCGGCGTGCGGGCTTTCGGGAAGTGGGCCGCCGCGAAGGATATTATCCGGAGGGCAAAGGCTCAACGGCGCTTGTGCTTCGCCGCGACTTGCCGTGATCTGGATTCCGCCATGAAGCCGGTAAAATTCGCCTTGGCCCTCGTACTTGGAACATGGTTCCTCGGCAGCGCGAGCCCTTCGCAGACGCCGAGCTTTCCCGAGCGCCCGATCAAGATGATCGTGGGATTCTCCGCCGGAGGTGGCACCGACGTGGTCGCCAGGATCCTGGCGCAAAAAATGTCGGACACCATCGGCCAGTCCGTGGTGGTCGAGAACCGCACCGGGGCGAGCGGCCTCATCGCCGCTGAAGCCGTCACCAAGTCGCCCCCCGATGGATACACGATTATGATGGGCAGCCAGACGACACTGGCGGTCGCCCCTACTCTCTACCGTAGTACCGGCCTCGATCTCCGGCACGTGATTTCGCCGGCATCGCTCTCGCCGGCGTTTCGCCCATGGTCCTTGTGGTGCATCCCTCGATTGCGGCGCATTCGGTTCCCGACGTGATCGCGATTGCTAAGACCGCGTCAGGTGCGCTCAATTTCGGATCGGGCGGCCTTGGCACTACGCCGCATATGGCTGCCGAGCTGTTCTCCTCGCTGGCAGGGATCAAAATGACACATGTGGCTTACCGCGGCGAGGCGCCGGCCATCAATGATCTGCTCGGGGGTCAAATTCCGCTCATGTTCCCCAACCTTTCCGCGGTCATGGGCAACGTCAAGGTGGGTCGGTTGCGCGCGTTGGCGGTGACCAGCGCGCATCGTTCGGCTTCCGCGCCCGAAATTCCCACCATTGCAGAAACCGCCCTCCCGGAGTTCGATGCCGCAACCTGGTTTGCCCTGGTTGCCCCCGCCGGAACGCCCCACGAGATCGTCCTCCGGCTCAATCGCGAGGTGCGGCACGCGCTCGCCCAGGCGGACTTGAAGCTACGCTTCGCCGATCTCGGCATGACCAGCGAGGACAGTACACCGGAAGACCTCGATGCCTATATCAGGTCGGAAATCGTAAAATGGACGAAAGTGATAAAGGATGCCGACATCCACTCCCTGGAGTAGCGCATGAGCGCAGACCGCAAGGTCCACATCAAGTCCTTCGGTTGTCAGATGAACGTCTACGATTCCCAACGTATGGCGGACACGCTCGCGCCCGAAGGCTTCACCGAAACGCTCACGCCTGAGGATGCGGATCTCATCATCCTGAATACCTGCCACATTCGCGAAAAGGCGGAGGAGAAAGTCTTCTCCGAGCTCGGACGCATGCGTGGCCTAAAGGAGACCGCAGCGCGTGCCGGACACCGGGTGAATATTGCCGTCGCCGGCTGTGTCGCCCAGGCGCAAGGGGCAGAGATCGTTCGCCGTGCGCCCGCGGTGGATCTCGTCATCGGCTCGCAGGCCTATCACCGCCTGCCCGAGCTGCTCGCGCGCGCCGAGCGCGGCGGTAGGGTCGTCGACACCGAGTTTCCCGTCGAAGACAAGTTTGAGCAGCTCAAGGTCCCAAGCCGGGAGGCGATCCGGGCGCGCGGCGTATCGGCCTTCGTCACTGTGCAGGAAGGCTGCGATAAGTTCTGCACGTTCTGCGTCGTGCCGTACACGCGCGGGGCTGAAGCTTCGCGCCCGGTCGCCCATGTCGTTGCCGAAGTGGAACGGCTTGCGGATGCGGGGGTCCGTGAGATCACGCTTATCGGCCAGAACGTCAATGCCTATCATGGAGGAGGTCCCGATGGTCGCGTCTGGACGCTCGGCAGACTTCTCTTCCGCATTGCCGAGGTGTCCGGTATTGCGCGCCTGCGCTACACCACCAGCCATCCGTGCGACATGGAGCCGAGCCTGACTGCCGCGCATCGCGACCTGCCGGCGCTGATGCCCTGTCTGCACGTCCCTGCGCAAACCGGCTCCGATCGCATGCTGGCACTGATGAACCGCCAGCACACGCGAGCCGATTACCTGGAGATGATCGCGCGCATGCGCGCTGCGCGCGCGGACATGGCGTTCTCCTCCGATTTCATCGTCGGTTTCCCCGGCGAGCGCGAAGAGGACGTCGAGGCGACCCTCTCGCTCATTGACGAAGTCGGCTATGCCGGAGCCTTCTCGTTCAAATACTCGCCTCGTTCCGGAACGCCGGCTGCGGCCATACCTGATCAAATCGGAGAGGATGCGAAACTGGAACGGCTCCGCCGTGTGCAGGCCGCGATCGACCGTTATTCCACGGCTTTCAATAGCCACTGTGTTCAGCGCACCTTCGAGGTCCTGTTCGAAAAACCGGGGCGTCATCCTGGCCAGATCGTCGGCCGATCCCCATATCTGCAACCGGTTCAGGTCATGGCACCACACGCCCTGATCGGCAAAGTTGCGGCGGTAAGGATCACCGAAGCGGGCTCGAACAGCCTGTTCGGCGTGCTCTCGGGAGACATGCAGACAGGGGGCACTGAAGCCGTTGCGATCTCCTCGAATTGAAAACGGATCCCTCGCGTCTCCCTCGATGGTAACGACGAGTGGCCCCGCAGCGCAGTTCGTACTCGCTTTCGAAGACAATCGGCTGGCCTCTACGCTGTTTGGACAATATGGACAGAACCTTGCCCTGCTCGAGCGCAGGCTCGGCGTGGTCGCGGAGCAGCGCGGGAACCATGTTACTCTTGCCGGTCCGCGGGATGGTGTAGAGCAGGCGCGGCGTGTGCTCGAAACTCTGTACGAGCGCCTCAAGCAAGGTGGCGAGCTTGTCTCTGGCGATTTCGAGGGCGCCATCCGCTTGGCCATCGCTCAGGGATCGTTGTTTGATTACGATTCGGCCGACGCGCGAACAAGTTTTGAGGAGATCAACCTGCGCAAGCGGCCGGTGCGCGCACGTACCCCGGCGCAGGATGCGTACATCCGTGCGCTGCGCCGCCACGCCCTCGTGTTCGGGATTGGACCCGCGGGAACAGGAAAGACCTGGCTTGCTGTGGCGCATGCGGTCCAGCTATTCGAGCGCAAGGAGGTCGATCGCATTATTCTCTCGCGGCCGGCAGTCGAAGCCGGCGAGCGACTAGGATTTCTGCCCGGCGACATGCGGGAAAAAGTAGACCCCTATCTGCGGCCCATTTACGACGCGCTGTACGACCTCATGGACGCACGCATTGTCGAGCGAGCCCTTGAGACAAGCGAGATAGAGATCGCCCCGCTCGCCTTCATGCGCGGGCGAACGCTTTCGAATGCAGTGGTGATCCTGGACGAAGCGCAAAATGCCTCTTCGATGCAGATGAAGATGTTTCTCACGCGTCTGGGAGAGAACAGCCGCATGATCGTCACCGGGGATCCAAGCCAGGTCGATCTGCCCCAGGGCCAGGTTTCGGGGCTGGCTGAGGCCACGCGGCTGCTGCGAAATGTCGAAGGCGTTGGCATTGTTGCGTACACCGCCCAGGACGTCATCCGACACGAGCTCGTAGGCCGCATTGTCGAGGCTTACGACAAAGAGGCGCTCAAGCTGGCGAGCGGTGCGCGAGAGCGATGAATGAGTTCGGCGCAGAGCTACCGCCCCACGCAGCAACCGTCCGAGCGGGTTTCATGGGAAGGCACGATTGACATCGTGACCCACTCTCCGTTGTGGAACGCCCGGCGCAATTCCAAGACTGTCTTGAGGCGTGCAATAGATCAGGCGTCATCCGCGGTGGCACTGAAGGAGGGTGAACTGGCTATCGTGCTGGCCGATGATTCGACGCTGCGCATCCTCAACCGCAGATGGCGGCGGCAGGACAGACCGACTAATGTGCTTTCATTTCCTGCCAATGCCGGGCCGATCACGCGATCAATGACGACTCTGCTGGGCGACATCGTGATCGCCTATGAGACAACCGAGCGTGAAGCCCGGACACAAGGCAAGCCGTTCTCGCACCATCTCGCCCACCTCGCGGTGCATGGCTTTCTTCATCTGCTCGGCTATGATCATCAGGCTGAACACGACGCCCATGCGATGGAGGAGCTGGAGGCTTCCATACTCGCCCGGCTCGGCGTTCCCAATCCCTACTGCTGATCTGCCATGCCGGATCCCGACCCATCCAGCTCAGGCGCACCGAGCCCAGTGGCTAATCTGCCAGTTCCCGTGCCCAGGCCACCCGAATTCAACCGGGCGGTCCGGGAAGGGTGGTTCACGCGTGTGGTGCGCGCTGTGCTCGGGTGGAAGACGAGCAGCATCCGCGCGGATCTCAAGGATGTCCTGGAGGATGCCACAGGGGAGACCGGCTTTTCGCCCACCGAGCGCATCATGCTCCGCAACATCCTGGGCCTGCGCGAACGCCGGATTGCGGATGTGATGGTTCCGCGGGCCGACATCATCGGCGTGCAGCGGGAGATCTCGTTGGGCGAACTCATGAAAGTGTTCGAAAGCGCGGGCCACTCACGTCTGGTCGTCTATGAAGAGACGCTCGACGACGCAGCCGGCATGGTCCACATCCGCGACTTGGTCGCGTTCATGACGATGCGCGCTGCGGCAGGCGCGAAAGCGAACACAAGGCGCAAGAAACCCTTTCCCGCCGGGCTCGATCTAAAGGCGGTCGATCTTTCGATGCCGCTCTCGGCCGCAAGCATCATTCGAGAAATCCTTTACGGGCCGCCTTCTATGCCGGTACTCGATCTGCTGGCCAAGATGCAGGCAACGCGCATTCATCTGGCGCTCGTCGTGGACGAGTATGGGGGTGCGGACGGTGTTGTTTCGATCGAAGACATCGTCGAGCAGATCGTCGGGGAGATCGCCGATGAGCATGACGACGACTATGCACCAGGCATTATCCGGCAAGCCGACGGTTCTTTCCTCGCCGATGCGCGGGCCAGTCTCGAACATGTCACCGCGATCGTGGGCCCGGAATTCGTTGTAGGGGAAGTGGCCAACGAGGTGGACACGTTGGCAGGTTACGTCATGACCCGGATTGGGCGAGTGCCGGTGCGCGGCGAGCTGGTGCCAGGGCCAGGCCCGTTCGAATTGGAAATCCTCGACGCTGATCCGCGCCGGCTGAAAAAGCTGCGAATCTATCGTGGTCTGGATCGGGCCAACGGCAAGCAGGCCGCAGCGCAAGAACCGGCAGAGCCCCATCCTGCGCAACCCTCATCTTACAGTCCGCTGTCCGCCTCCGACCTGGCGAGAGGCCTGCCGTCGCCGAACGCGCCGCCCCTGAAGTCCGCACGTCGCCCGTGAAGCTAACCAAAGCTGCGCATCGCGTTGTCCTGGCTTGGGGCTGGCGCCGGGGCCTGATTGCGTTCTTCGCTGGGCTGGGCTCTGCGCTACCATTACTGATGTTGGGTTTTTGGCCTGCGGAGATGGCGTGCTGGCTGATCCCCTTCATCACCTTTCCAGTCGTGGTGTGGCTCATCGATGGCGCAGCGGGAAGTCGAATCCGGGCAGCCTTTGCTGCCGGTGGTGCGGGTTGGTGCTTCGGCTTCGGCTATTTTCTTACCGGCCTCTACTGGGTTGGTAATGCATTTCTGGTCGATGCGAAGACGTTCGGTTGGCTTCTTCCGGTTGCAGTCATTGCGCTCCCCGCGGGGCTCGCCCTGTACACGGCATTCGGGTTTTTGCTCGCTCGATTGATCTGGACACGCGGAGCAACTCGGATCCTGGCCCTCGCCTGCGCGATGACCGTAGCGGAGTGGCTGCGCGGCCACCTCTTCAGCGGTTTTCCCTGGAACACCTTCGGATACCTCCTCGCCTCACCGCTTTGGCTCGCCCAGGGCGCCGCGGTCGTGGGGATCTGGGGGCTCACCTTTGCTGCAATCGCGATCTATGCGGCGCCCGCAGTGCTTGCAGACGACACAGCCGAGACAAAACGCCCTTGGATCGCGGTGGGGCTCGCGGCCGCGGCCATCATCGCCTTGGCAACCTTTGGGGCCATTCGCCTCGGCCAGAATGAGACGCGCTTTGTCGGCGGGGTTCGGTTGCGCATCATTCAGCCCAACCTGCAGCAGGACGAAAAATTCAACTACTCTCGCAAGCCGCAGGTGATGAGCCGCTATGTCGATCTGTCCAATGGTTCAACCGATCCGCAGTCGAGAGGGGTGCGGGACGTCACCCACCTGATCTGGCCGGAATCTGCATTCCCGTTTTTTCTCACGCGGGAAGCAGATGCGCTGGCGCAGATCGCCGCCCTGCTGGAGCCCAATACCATCTTGATCACCGGCGGTATCCGCCCACCCGATGCGCGGCCAAATACTTCAATCACTCGTGCCTACAACTCCATTTACGTGATCGGCCACGACGGCTCCATACTCTCTGTCTACGACAAGGTGCATCTTGTCCCATTTGGCGAGTATCTACCGTTTCAGAGCATTCTGGAACGCTTGGGGCTGAGGCAACTCACGAAGCTCCGGGGCGGGTTCATTGCCGGCAATCGACGTCCAAATCAGCGCGTCCCTGGCGCGCCGGACTTCCTGCCGCTGGTGTGCTACGAGATCATCTTTCCCGGCGATTCCGTGCCGCGCGCCCAGCGAGCGGGTTGGGCGTACGGGCACCTCGGCCGCTATGTTGGTTGGCCCTTCGTGTCGGGCAGTGCCGAGCGGCCTGCCTGGATGCTCAATCTCACCAATGACGGCTGGTTCGGGCTTAGCGCCGGACCGCAGCAGCATTTCCAGCAGGCCCGGATGCGAGCTATCGAGGAGGGGCTGCCGTTGGTGCGGGCCGCGAATACGGGCATCTCAGCCGTTGTCGATCCATTGGGACGCGTCATTACGTCGCTGCCGCTCGGCCTACAGGGGGTACTTGATGCGTCGCTGCCGCAGGGCATTGCAGCGACGCCATACGCGCGTGCCGGGGACCGGACCCTTGGGGCGGTGCTCGCGCTCACGTTTGTTCTTGTCATGCTCTCGCGCAAAGCGCGCCAATGATCGCTCCGCAGGACAGGTCAGCGCTCTGCGCATGTACATTCCGGAATTACCGGTAAAATCTTCCTTATTCCTAACCAATTGGTACGACCGTATTTCCGCAATCCGCACGGCGTGCTATCATTTGCCCGAGAAAAATCATTGCGTTCTCGCCTGTCAGCATGAACACTCAGCCGTGCCAAGACCCATTTCCGTCGAGACATGATTTCGAGCTTCGCGAAGCGTTAATCCCAGCCAATTGCGATGCTGGGTATCAGGTCACAATAGATAATGAGGAGAGCGTTTGATATGGCTGCAAAGAAGTCTCCCAACCCAATTGATAAGCACGTGGGAAGCCGAGTGCGCATGCGCCGCATGATGCTTTCCATGAGCCAGGAAAAGCTCGGGGATGCGCTCGGTCTTACATTTCAGCAAGTCCAGAAATACGAGAAGGGCACAAACCGGATTGGCGCGAGCCGGCTGCAGCAGATCTCAAATATTCTTCAGGTCCCGGTGGAGTTTTTCTTCGAGGGTGCTCCGAATGTGCATGGTGCCAGTGGCGGAGCGAAGGATGCAGCCTCCGCCAGCTACATATCGGACTTTCTCGCGACGTCGGAAGGGCTGTCGCTCACCCGCGCGTTCACGCGCATCAAGGAGCCCAAACTTAGACGCCGGATCGTTGACCTCGTCGAGGAGATCGCCGGAAAAGGCGAGCGCTGAAACTTCAAGCCGGATATCCGTTATTCCGCTCGTCTGCCGAGTGAGGACACTTGGGCGCGTACAGCACTCGAAGCCTGCGGGAGCGCCTGAACATCCATAAGCGGTCGGACTGCTCTCGCCTATCTTGACCCCATTGTCCGGCGCTGCAACAAAGGCGCGCCGTAGCGCGCTTTGCCGGGGCCTGCCAGGGGAGCTTTTCAGTGTCACACGCCAATTATCTTTTCACCAGCGAGTCCGTCTCCGAAGGACATCCCGACAAGGTCTGCGATCAGATTTCGGATGCGATCCTCGATGCATTCATCCAAAACGATCTCAAGCTCGGCATCGCGGATGACAGCAAGGTGAATACCCGGCTGGGGTGCGAGACCTTGTGTACTACCAACAAGATTATCGTGGCCGGCGAAGGTCGCGGCCAAGCGCCCTTTTTCAAAAAATATGGCAATCATGCCGTGGTCAACCGCGAAATGATCGCCCAAATCGCGCGCGAGGTCGTGCGCGATATCGGCTACGACCAGGAAGGCTTTTCCTACAGCGGAGCGGAAATCGAGGTGCTGCTGCATGGGCAGTCGCCCGACATCGCCATGGGCGTGGATGCCAGAAAGAAGAAAGGAGAAGAGCAGGAGGGCGCGGGCGATCAGGGCATGATGTTCGGTTTTGCCTGCACTGAAAGCGAGGTTTACGAGAAAGGCTCGTTCATGCCCGCCCCGATTTACTTCGCACACAAAATCCTGAAGGTCATGGCGGAGCGGCGTCGCTCCCAGCAATTATTCGATCTGCAGCCCGATGCGAAAAGCCAAGTAACGGTGGAATACGTGAACGGCAAGCCGGTCGGATGCACCAAGGTTGTCGTCTCGACCCAGCATAACCCCGAGACCCGTAACGGGAAAAAATACACCCCGAGCATGGTCAAGGAGATGATCGCGGACACCGTTGCCTCCGCCCTTCCGGACGGCTGGATGCCCAAGCGAGCGGGCGACTTCCTGGTCAATCCTACCGGCAATTTCGTCGTCGGCGGCCCGGATGGGGATTGCGGCCTGACCGGCCGCAAGATCATCGTGGATACCTACGGAGGCTATGCGCCCCACGGCGGCGGCGCGTTTTCCGGCAAGGACCCGACCAAGGTTGATCGTTCCGCTGCCTACGCGGCGCGGTACTTGGCGAAGAACATCGTGGCAGCTGGGATCGCGGAGCGCTGCACAATTCAAATCGCCTACGCGATTGGCGTTGCCGATCCCATGTCGCTGCTCGTCGACCTTCACGACACAGGTACGGTCGATGAGAGGAAAATCGAGAAGCTGCTGCCGGAACTATTCCCCCTCCGTCCGACGGGCATCCGGCGCGCGCTAAAGCTCTCCAGACCGATCTATCGCAGGACCGCGGCCTACGGGCACTTCGGCCGGACATCGGAGAAGGATGGCGGATTTTCCTGGGAAAGGACCGATCTCGCCGACCCGCTCAAGCGAGCCCTGAGCTGACCGGGTCAGCGCGACCTCAAGTGACAATCATTCAGCCGGGACTACAAGCGCGTTGCGCTCGGAACTGGCGCGCGCCGTCCCGACGCACAACAGACTGATGAGCAAGACGCAAGCGACGAGCACCAAGACCAGATCGGGCCGACCTTGGTCGAACAGGTAGCCGAACGGAACAGGCGCAAGCGCCCCGCCCAACGGCAGGCCGGCACTGACGAATCCGAACACCTTCCCAATCTGACCCGGCGGCGACGCATCCTTCAGCATCACGTCGCGTGGTGTGCGGCTCGCCCCTATGAGCACACCGGCCGCGAACAGCACGAGGAGCGTGGTGACCTCGCTCATGGTCTGGAATGAAACCAGCAGTACGAGTGCAGCCGCCACGATGGTCAAGATCGCGGTGAAGGCCAAGTGGCGGTCGCTCCGATCCGCCACCCATCCTCCAACCAGAACGCCGCTCGTCGCCCCAGCCAAGAAACCCGTGAGCGCAAGGGAGGCAGCTTCGATTCCGAGGCCGTGAACATCGTGCAACACCGGGATCAACCACGACTGGATCCCACCGGTTGCAATCGCCGTCAACAGGAAAAACCCGAAGAAAAGCAGCATCGGTTTTGTCATGAGCAGAGTGCTGCCGCGAACCCCGGAGCCGCGCAGGGTCTCGTGCCGGCAAGTTTGCTCGCGCAGGATTGCACTCTGCCAAACGATCACGAGCACCAGCGGCACCCCGAGCAGTCCGAGGACGAGCAGAGTGCTGCGCCAGCCCAGGAGGAAGGTCAGTGCTGCCGTAACTGGTGGTGCGAACACTGACCCCAGGTTGCCGCTGAAGGTGTGGAGCGCAAATGAGCGGCCCATCTGATTGCGCTGCACCGAGGCGCTGAGAATTGCGTAATCGGTCGGGTGGATCACCGAATTGCCGATCCCGGACAGCAGGCAAAGAAACAAGACCTGCCAATACGCCGTGGCAAACGCCAGGGCGGATATTGACAACGTCATCAGGAGGGTCCCGCAGATAAGGAAAGGCCGGGCGCCATAGCGGTCCACCAGAAAGCCAACCGGTGTCTGCAGCAATCCGGCAGCGCACGACATCAGGGCAATGGAGAGACCGAGCTCGGTGAAAGACACACCGAAGCTGGATTGCCACACCAAAAACATCGGCGGCAGGCACAGCTGATAAAAATGCGACAAGAAATGGCCGGTGCCGATAAGGGCGTTGACGCGGACGCTGGGGCTCTGCAGTAGCGTCATATTCGATCAGTAACCGTTTTCTGAAGGCAATCGTAGGCGCCCTCAGTATAAAACGCGTGCAATGAAGACAAGGCTCGCGGGCCCGGGCGGATAGCTGGCATGCGGGTCCCGCTACGCAACTGACGTTGCACCAGCAGGCCCCATTTAGCTTGAGCAGGCGAGCAGGAGGGACCGCAATCCCGCGGCACAGCCGGCGCTTGCAAAAACCCGCCAGATAGCGATTTCTAAGCGAGGTGCCGCCATTTGCATGCTCACCTTGGCGCAGGAGGGCAGCGAATCGAGCAGTGGGCCTCGCCGCGCCCACATCGAGGAGTTCGAATGACGTCAGTTCGCGCTGGATGCGGTGCGATCCCATCCACTGCTCTTCCTACCGTAGTGACCGCGGCCCGCGCGCCCTTTGGTGACCCAAGTAGCTGACGGGCGTCCATGCGCAGATGTGAGCAGGCATGAACTTTGAAACCCCTCCCTCGCGCGCAAAGGCACTGGCGAACGCTCCTGTTCCGCTGCTCAGCGAGGGCTCCGATGAGGCTGCTCGCCTGCGGCTGCGTCGCAATCGGATTGTTGCTACCGGCCTGCTCGTGGTCATGGCTGTCATATTCGTGAGCACCCGACTGGTCCCTGAGCCGGGTTTCACGACGCTGCTCATCCAGTCCGGGGCCGAGGCGGGGATGGTCGGCGGCCTTGCTGATTGGTTCGCGGTGACGGCACTTTTCCGCCACCCGTTGGGTTTGCCCATTCCCCACACTGCGATCATTCCCAGCAACAAGGATCGAATCGGCCGCACTCTGGGACGCTTCGTGGAACGCAATTTTCTCACCTCCGAAGCGCTCACGAGCAGGCTCCGGCAGATGCAGGTCGGGCAACGCGTCGCGGCCTGGCTTGCGGCACCTGCCACCGCTCCGCTGATTGCACGCAGCGTCACAGCGATGCTGCCTTACCTGATCCATTCGCTGCGCAACCGCGATCTGCACGATTTTCTGCAGCGGACGTTAGGGGCACAGTTGCGTCAGGCAGATTTTGCACCCCTGATCGGGCGCGGCGTCCGCGTCCTGACGGCGAGTGGAGAAACGGACGTCCTCTTCGAGCACGCCATAGAGGTCGCCGGTCGATGGCTCAAGAAGAATCGCGACAAAATTGACGAGCTGGTCAGCCAGCATAGCCGCTGGTGGATTCCGAAAGCGATCGACCGCCGGGTAGCTGCAGCCCTTGTGGACGGCACGCTCGAGCTCCTCAGCGGACTGCGGAAACCCACCAGCGAAGCATCCACGAAATTCCGGGAGGTGATCGATGGTCTCGTCAACGAATTGCTGGAGTCCCCCGAAAAGCGCGAGCGGATCAATGTCGGAGTGCAGCGTCTGCTCGCACATCCCGAAGCCCAGGCTTGGCTGAGATCGGTTTCGGAAGAGCTCGCCGAGAAGACACTCGATGACTTGGCCCGCCCGTCACCCCGGCTCCAGCTTGCCCTCGCCAAACCGATCTCGA
Source organism: Xanthobacteraceae bacterium (assembly GCA_036513475.1). Classification (GTDB taxonomy): domain Bacteria; phylum Pseudomonadota; class Alphaproteobacteria; order Rhizobiales; family Xanthobacteraceae; genus VAZQ01. The sequence goes on from DATBYX010000475.1 coordinate 16,749, forward strand.
TCGTGGCTCGAGCGCTCGCAACCGATGAGGTCATGCAGCGACACATCGACAGCGTCGCAGAGCACTTGGCCCAATCGCTATTGGGGTGGCGTGGCGAGATCGGTTCATTCATTGCCGAGGTGGTACGCAGCTGGGACACAAGGATGCTTTCAGATCGTCTCGAGCTCGTCGTTGGCAGCGATCTCCAATACATCCGAATGAATGGCACGCTCGTCGGCGCATGTGTCGGATGCCTGATCTTCGTAGTCGCGCGATTGCTCGGCTAGCCGGGTACATTGATCCAACCCTTGTTGCCATGTCGAGGGACGGCAACTCGAAGCACCCCCGCACTGTGTTCGGCCGGCGCAAGGGGCACAAGCTGACGGTCCGACATGCGGGTCTGATGCAGACACTGCTGCCGCAGTTGGCGCTCGACCTCTCGATCCGGCCAACCGACTTATCTTCCTTGTTTCCTTGCCCAGTCGAGGATGTGTGGCTGGAAATCGGGTTCGGTGGCGGCGAACACATGATCGATCAGTCACAGGCGCATCCACGCGTCGGCATTCTCGGCGTCGAACCCTTTGTAAATGGAATGGCGAAGGCTCTGGCAGCAATCGACGCGCATGCTCTCTCCAATATCCGTCTCCATCATGGAGACGCCATGGAGCTGCTGGACTGGCTCCCCCGCGCGTGCCTCGGCCGAGTCGATCTTCTCTATCCCGACCCGTGGCCGAAACGCCGCCACTGGAAGCGCCGTTTTATGCAAGACGAAAAGGTTGCGGCAATCGCATCCGCGCTGCGCCCGGATGGAGAGTTTCGTTTCGCGACCGACGTTGCGGATTACGCCGACTGGACGCTCAAGCACATGCTGCGGTCCCGGGATTTTGAATGGACCGCCGCGCGCGCGGACGATTGGCGGCGGCCCTGGCCCGGCTTTGCGGGCACACGCTATGAAGGCAAGGCCATACGGGAAGGTCGTATGCCTTACTACCTGACTTTTCGCAGGACTTCATTCTGCGGATGAGGCCCGCTGCCAGTGCTGCACCTGCCAGAACCGCATCACGCGCTGCGCAGTCGTTGGCGATAAGCGCTCGAAATTCTCATATGCCGTATCGAGATCGCGGTTGGACAAACCAGAGAAGTGCGGCATCGCCTCAATGACAGCCTTGACCGTCTGCCAGCCCCAACCTGCCGACTTGCAGAGGATGAGGACGGGATCAGGCCGGTCTGCAGCTATGAGCCCCTCTACCACATCGATCGGAACGGCGCAGAAGAAGGAAAGGGTGGCAATCAAATCTTCGGGCTGACCGGTCTTGGCAAATTCAACTAGAGTGCCCTCATCGAGCTTGCCCTGTTCGCTCAGTTCCAGAATCTTTCGGTGCGCGCTCGCATAATCCCGTTGGGCAGCTTCTGCCTCCGTCCTCCCGGAAGCTTCCGCCATTACGCGGACAATCTCGGATCGAACCTCTGGCTTTGCCCTGGCTAGCAAGCGCTGCTGCAGTGCCTGCGTGCCGTCGAGCAGGAGATCCCGAAACAGCCTCGGTGGAACGTCAGGGCGCAGTCCTATCCTCTCGGCCAGCACCCTATCCTCGCCAGCCCTTCCCACCAGCGTCGCAAAGCTCGCATCTGAAAGCCGGGCGTCCAGGTTCTCAGCGAGGCTGCGCAACACCGCTTCCTCGCCGCGCCGAACCAGGATGTCTGTTACGGTTTGCGGGAGCCATTTGCGTTTGGAAAGGGCAAGCAGATGCGATTGGCCCTTGCTCTCAGCGATGTCCACTAAATCGTTCTGCTCCAGCCGTTGCGAGCGCCTGAGAACGGGACGTGCGACCGCCGCATCATCGTCCCTCGCCAACCGCCGGATCAATTCTCGCGGCGCTTTACCCAGGACAGCCAGCCGGGCAGAGAGTTCCGCGCGAGCATCCACGTCGACCTCGGCAGCGAGGCGGCAGAACACATCATCGAACAGCTGAATGTGACTCTCGTTCAAGCTGGCGGCGCCATCGGCAAAAAGATCCGTGATTCGTCGGAGTGTCTCGGCTCGACGCGCGCAAGAGCCGCTCTCGATCACGTCCTCCAGTTCCGGAATAAGTGGAGCACCAGGCATTGCAAACACCACCGGGCGGCCCATCGAATGAAGACGTGAATGGGTCCGCAGTCGAAGAAATTAAGTAACGAATCTGAAGGAAAAGTTAGTTACCGGATCATTAGACGGCGCTCCTCCTCACGCCGGCGGCCCTCATCCATTCGGGCGTGCGTGCCTCCACGAGCAGAGCTGTCCCCTCGGGCCTCTCGGCGCCCTCGGGCCTTGCGCCCGTGGCGAAAATCGCTATATTTTCGTCATCCAGTTGCTGGATATCTCATAACGATCGAATAAGGTTCGGTCGGCTTTTGAGAGTGGGTTCCACCGGGACCCGCTCTTTTTTGTTACCTACCGGACCGGTGGCTGACGGGGAGCAAGTCCAAGCTGCACCAGCGCTGAGTGACGCTCGATGACGCAACCAGTCGAAACGCTCGAGACTAATGCCGATCCCCGATTGATCGTCGAACTGGGGCTGGCGGCGCGAGTAGCGGGAATCGTCGAACCTGTCCTGGCTGATATGGGCTATCGACTTGTGCGTGTGAGGGTTTTGGGAGTTGATGGGTGCACTCTCCAGGTCATGGCCGAGCGGCCCGACGGAACCATGACTATCGAGGATTGTGAACGAGTTTCGCGCGCGCTTTCACCGGTGCTCGACGTTGCGGACCCGATGGAACGTGGCTATCGGCTCGAAGTATCGTCGCCCGGATTGGATCGACCTCTCGTGCGTCGCTCGGATTTTGAACGCTATGCTGGCCACAGCATAAAGGTGGAGATGGTGAGCCCCGTCGAGGGCCGAAAGCGCTTCCGCGGCGTGTTGACGGGTATCGACGGCGACTGCGCCCGCATGCGCCGAGAAGATGTTGCGCCCGACGAATCGACGGAGGTGCGGTTGCGGCTCGAAGGAATGGCGGAAGCCAAGCTGGTGCTGACCGACGCGCTTCTCGCGGGGTCGCTCAGGCGTGGCAAGGCCGCCAAACGCGCGGCACGTCAGGAAGGGCGCGGGCGTCGTTGGCGACCGCAAGGGCCGAAAGATGCGGGCCACCTGGAGCCGATGCTCCGCGACGAAGGCGTTGTCAGCCTAAGAGACGAAGGCGTTGTCAGCCTAAGAAAGGACTTCCAGGCCCGCCCGGGCACAGGATTGTCTGTAAGCAAGAACGAAGAAGGAGAATGAACATGGCCGTGAGTGCGAACCGGCTGGAACTGTTGCAGATCGCCGACGCAGTGGCGCGCGAGAAAGCAATCGATCGTGGAATTGTCATTGCAGCGATGGAAGACGCCATCCAGAAGGCCGCACGCTCGCGCTACGGCAGCGAGACGGAAGTGCGCGCCGAGATCAACCCCAAGACGGGCGAGATGCGATTATCGCGGCTTCTGCTGGTGGCGGACCAGGTCGAGAACGACGCAACGCAAATATCGGTGGAGGATGCCAAGAAGCGCAATCCCGCCGCCCAGGTGGGCGACTTCATCGCCGAACCGTTGCCCCCGCTGGAATACGGCCGGATTGCCGCGCAATCAGCAAAGCAGGTGATTGTTCAGAAGGTGCGTGAGGCCGAGCGGGATCGACAATATCAGGAGTACAAGGACCGCATTGGCGACATCGTCAATGGCATCGTCAAGCGCGTCGAATATGGCAACGTGGTCGTTGATCTCGGTCGCGGCGAAGCGATCGTGCGTCGTGACGAATTGCTGCCGCGCGAGACCTTCCGGAATGGGGACCGTATCCGGGCCTTCATCTACGACGTGCGCCGAGAGCCGCGCGGCCCCCAGATTTTCCTCTCCCGCACTCACCCGCAATTCATGGCCAAGCTGTTCGCGCAGGAGGTGCCAGAAATCTACGACGGCATCGTCGAGGTGAAGGCGGTTGCACGCGACCCCGGCTCGCGCGCCAAGATCGCCGTTATCTCCCGCGACTCCTCGGTCGATCCGGTGGGGGCCTGCGTGGGCATGCGCGGTTCGCGTGTCCAGGCAGTGGTGAACGAACTCCAGGGTGAGAAGATCGACATCATTCCCTGGACGGCAGACCCGGCAAATTTCGTGGTCAATGCGCTCGCGCCCGCCGAGGTGGCCAAGGTGGTGCTGGACGAGGAGCGCCAGCGCATGGAAGTGGTGGTGCCTGATCAGCAGCTCTCGCTTGCGATTGGCCGACGCGGGCAGAACGTGCGGCTTGCGTCGCAGCTCACCGGCTGGGATATCGATATCGTGACAGAGCAGGAGGAATCCGAACATCGTCAAGCTGAATTCGAGAACCGCACAAAGCTCTTTGTCGATGCCCTCAACCTCGACGAAGTGGTGGGGCAACTGCTCGCTTCTGAGGGTTTCAACTCGGTCCAGGAGCTTGCGATTGTGGATGAAAAGGAGCTAGCCGGCATCGAGGGATTCGACGAAGATACAGCGCAAGAATTGCAGGCACGCGCCCGAGACTATCTCGCGAAGGAAGAGGCCGACCTCGATGCTGCGCGCCGGGAACTCGGAGTTGCAGATGATCTGAAAGAAATTCCCGGGATCACGACCGCCATGTTGGTGAAATTGGGCGAGAACGACATCAAAACCGTGGAAGACTTGGCAGGATGCGCCACGGACGATCTCGTCGGCTGGAGTGAGCGCAAGGACGGGGAACTGACACGCAACCCGGGTATTCTCGACGGCTTCGATGTCTCGCGCGAGGAGGCCGAAGCGCTGATCATGCAGGCGCGCGTGAAGGCAGGCTGGATCAAGGAAGAGGATCTTGTGACCCCACCCCAAGAGCTTCCGGCCGAACCCGCCTTGGCGCAGTCATAAGGGCCGCGAGAACGAGACGGAGAGGTGTGCCGTGCTGCGCAAGCGAGCTCCGAGGTCGGAACGGCTTTGCGCCGTTACTGGCGAGGTAAAGCCGGTTGCTGACATGATCCGTTTCGTCGTCGGCCCGGACCATACTGTCGTGCCGGATGTCAAACACCGGCTACCGGGCCGAGGGACTTGGATTACGAGCACGCGGCAAGCGCTCGAACTCGCGATCAACCGCAGGAGCTTCGAGCGGAGCTTCAAGCGTCACGTTTGCGTTCCGTGCGATCTTGTCGAGTTGACTGAAGAGCTGCTGGAAAGAGCTGTGCTCGATGCACTCGCAATGTGCCACAAGGCCGGCAAAGCCGTGATTGGGTTCAGCAAGCTCGAGGCCGCGATCGCGCGGGGTATGGCTGTCGCCGCCCTGCACGCCGTCGAGGCTTCCGCCGAAGGCGTCAGGAAACTCGACGGGGCACTCGGGTGTGGCTCCGCGAGCCGCGTCGTATTGAAAGGGTTCACCTCGGCGCAATTGGATTTGGCATTCGGACGGTCAAATGTGATACATGCAGGCCTGCTTGCCAGTTCCGAAACCGGGACGTTTCTCGCGCGCGTTGCGCGACTGGATCGTTTCCGGACTGGGGCTATGGCAGGTCCGGCTGCCATAGCCAAATATGGCTTGCTTGCATCGACCAAGCTCGGGCTCGTCGAAGGTCGATGAGCGAGAGGTCGCAGCAAGCCGACGATGGTTGAGTTGGATTGATGGGAATGGCTGAAACAACGGAAAAGACTAGCGAAAAGAAGCTAAGCGTAGCCGCGACCAAGACCGTCACCCTGAAAGGACGGGGCGTCGAACAGGGGGTGGTGCGCCAGAGTTTCAGCCATGGCCGCAGCAAGGCGGTCGTTGTTGAGAAGGTCAAAAGCCGCGTACCCACCCGAGCAAGGGCTGAGACCGCGACGCCGGCTGCGGCGCCGCCCAAACGCACTCTTGCCGCCCCCTCGGCCGTCCCGATCACGCCGGCCGCCCCGCCGGCCACCGCGACACCAGCAGCTGCGCCCAAACCGTCCGGAGTTGTGCTGCGTACGCTCACAGACGAGGAGCGCACGGCTCGTGCCCGTGCTCTGGGCGATGCCCGGTTGCGCGAAGCAGAAGAGCGCAGAATTGCCGAAGAGGAGGCCCTGCTCCGGAAAAGCCGTGAAACGGTGGAGCGCACCGAGCGTGATGCCGCGGAAGCTCGCAAGGCTGAGGAAGAGCGCCGCCGCAAGCACGAACTGGAAACGAAGCTCAAAGCGGAGCAGGAGGCGAAAAAGCGCTTCGGTGAGGACGCAACGCACGCCAAGCCCTTGGCTGGACGACCTGCGCTCGAACCCGATGAGGAAGAGACGCCGCGGGCGCGACGCGGCGCGGGCGCCGGGCGAGCGGCCCCCGCCCCGAAACCTGCGCGCGGCACCGCTCAGAAGAACCGCGGACGCTTGACACTAGTCACCGCACTAAGCGCCGACGAAGAGCGCGAACGATCGGTCGCAGCCTTCCGTCGGAGGGTTCAGCGGCTGAAAGGCCAAGCGGCCGATGAACCGAAAGAGAAACTCATTCGCGAAGTCACGATCCCGGAAACCATCACCGTCCAGGAACTCGCCAATCGCATGGCCGAAAGGGCGGTCGACGTGATCAAGCTGTTGATGAAGCAAGGCCACATGGCCCAGATCAATGACGTGATCGATGCGGACACCGCCCAGTTGCTCGCCGAAGAGCTCGGCCACACGGTGAAACGGGTGGCGGAATCCGATGTCGAAGAGGGACTTTTCGACGTTACCGATGATCCTTCCGCGTTATTGCCGCGTCCGGCGGTCGTGACCGTCATGGGCCATGTCGATCACGGCAAGACCTCTCTTCTTGATGCCATTCGCTCCACGGAGGTCGCAGCCGGCGAGGCTGGCGGCATTACCCAGCACATCGGGGCGTATCAAGTGACCGCTCCGTCGGGCAGCAAGATTACTTTCATTGATACGCCCGGCCACGCGGCCTTCACCGCCATGCGCGCGCGGGGAGCGAAAGTGACTGACGTCGTGGTGCTGGTGGTTGCGGCTGATGACGGGGTAATGCCGCAGACGGTCGAGGCGATAAATCACGCGAAGGCGGCCAAGGTGCCGATGATCATTGCCATCAACAAGATCGACCGACCGGACGCCAAGCCTGAGCGGGTACGCAATGAGCTGCTGGCGCATGAAATCCAGGTGGAGTCCCTGGGCGGGGATGTCCTTGATGTGGAAGTCTCGGCAACTAAGAAGCTCAACATCGATAAACTCCTGGAAACGATCGGACTGCAGGCGGAGATTCTTGATCTTAAGGCCAGCCCGAACCGGCCGGCCGAAGGCACTGTAATCGAGGCGAAGCTCGATCGCGGCCGCGGGCCGGTAGCCAGCGTGCTGGTGCAACGCGGGACGCTGCATACGGGAGACATCGTCGTTGCCGGGGCCGAGTGGGGCCGCGTGCGTGCTCTGATGTCGGACGCCGGCCAACCCGTGGATATGGCCGGGCCTTCGACACCGGTCGAAGTGCTCGGATTCAACGGCATACCGGAAGCAGGGGATCGCCTGGCAGTGGTCGACAGCGAGGCGCGGGCGCGCGAGGTGACCGATTATCGCGCTCGGCAGAAACGGGACAAGCTCGCGGCCCGCGCGACGGGAATGCGCGGCTCTCTCGAGCAAATGATGACCCAGCTCAAGAGCGCCGGACGGCGGGAATTCCCCTTGGTGATCAAGGCGGACGTGCAGGGCTCCCTCGAAGCCATCGCCGGCGCCCTCGAGAAGCTCGGCACCAGCGAGGTCATTGCGCGAGTGTTGCACGGCAGCGTCGGTGGCATCACCGAATCGGACGTCACGCTGGCGGAAGCCTCCGGTGCAGTGATCATCGGCTTCAATGTGCGCGCCCATAAGGAGGCGCGCGAGGCGGCCGAGCGTGCCGGTATCGAGATTCGCTACTACAACATCATCTACGACCTCGTGGACGACGTGAAGAAAGCGATGTCCGGGTTGCTTGCACCGTCGGTGCGCGAGACCACGCTTGGCAGTGCCGTCATTCTGGAAATCTTCAAGGTCTCGAAGGTCGGCAATGTTGCGGGATGCCGTGTCACTGAAGGGACAGTGGAGCGCGGCGCGAACGTCAGGCTGGTGCGCGACAATGTGGTCGTGCATGAGGGCAAGCTTTCGCAGCTCAAGCGATTCAAGGACGATGCGCGAGAAGTTGTTGCGGGCCAGGAATGCGGAATGGCGTTTGAGAACTACCACGACATGCGGGTCGGCGACGTGATCGAATGCTTCCGCACGGAGACGGTGCAACGCACCCTTTGATGGCCCGCCATCATCGAGTGAAGGCCGACCCAGGGCTCTCCCAGCGGCAGTTGCGGGTGGGCGAGTTGGTGCGGCACGTGCTCGCCGACCTGCTTGCTCGCGGCGAAGTGCATGATCCCGTGATCGAAGGCCATATGATAACCGTCTCGGAAGTGCGCATGACCGCCGACCTGCGCCTGGCAACAATCTATGTGATGCCGCTGGGCGGCCAGGATGTCGATGTTGTGGCTGCCGCCTTGGATCGCAACAAACGATTTCTGCGCGGCGAGATTGCACGGCACATCAACCTGAAATTTGCTCCCGAAATCAGATTTGCAGTCGATCCGAGATTTGACGAAGCAGATCGAATAGAGCGGCTTTTGCGTACGCCCGCCGTGCAGCGCGACCTTAATAAGCCCGACGATGACCAGAATAAGCCCGACGATGACCAGAGTTGACGCGCTACACGCGGAGAATCCGATCGAGCATCCCAAGGGCAAGCGCGAGCGGCGCGATGTGCACGGTTGGCTCGTGCTCGACAAGCCCGTTGGGGTGACTTCGACGCGCGCTGTCAGCGCGGTCAAACGATTATTTCAGGCCAAACGCGCCGGCCACGCGGGCACACTCGATCCTCTCGCTTCTGGTGTTCTGCCAATCGCCCTCGGAGAGGCCACCAAGACAGTCCCCTTTGTAATGGAGGGTCGAAAAACTTACACATTTACCATCCGCTGGGGCGAGGAGCGCGACACCGACGACGCGGAGGGGCGCGTCACTGCAACCTCACGCGAGCGTCCCCGCGCCGAGGATATTCGGACCGTCCTGCCACGGTTCACCGGGCCGATAGAACAGGTTCCACCGCGTTTCTCGGCCATAAAGATCGCGGGCGAGCGGGCGTACGACATCGCGCGCGAGGGCGAGATCATAGAGCTCGCCCCGCGCACGGTTGAAATCCATCGCCTTGAGCTCCGCTCAATGGCCGATCCCGATCAGACGATCCTTACGGCCGAATGCGGCAAGGGAGCCTACATTCGAGCGCTGGCGCGCGACATAGGTCGAACGTTGGGCTGTTATGGCCATGTCGTGGCGCTGCGGCGTACGGCGGTCGGTCCGTTCCATGAAAGCCATGCCGTGGGATTGCCAACACTGCAGCGCCAGGCGGAAGCCGGAGGTCAGCTCTCCCCGCTTTTGCCGGTGGAGGCGGGGCTTGCCGGTCTGCCGACCCTCCACGTCAACTCGAGCGATGCGGGCCGGCTCGCCCGCGGTCAGGGCGTGCTGCTGCGGGGGCGGGACGCCCCGATACTAGGGGGCTGGATATCAGTTTTGGCGCAGGGCACGCTGCTCGCGCTTGCGGAGGTGGACAGGGGAGAAGTTCGGCCGCGGCGCATTTTCAATCTGCGCCGAACATGAGGTTCACGTGCGAGCGTGCGAGCCGGTTAGCAGGGCCCAGAGCGGCCCCACTGTTCCGCCGCGGCATAATTTCGCTGGCTTCCCCGTCGGATTTGCTATATTGCGCGGATCGCGCGGGCGGTGGCCCGCGTTTCCGGATCATGGCGACCGTGCTGGACGACATCCCGGCACTGGCCACCAAAGAAACCAACACAACCCGTTAACAGGAACAGGACCCCCGATGTCGATAACAGCAGGCCGCAAGGCCGAAGTCATCAAGACGTATGCGACCAAGGCAGGCGATACCGGTTCGCCGGAGGTGCAGGTGGCGATCCTTTCGGAGCGCATCAACAGCCTCACCGAGCACTTCAAAACGCATGTCAAGGACAATCACTCCCGGCGTGGATTGCTTAAGCTCGTATCACAGCGACGCCAACTGCTCGATTATCTCGCGCGCATCGACAATGCGCGTTACAAGTCGCTGATCGAGCGGCTCGGTATTCGCCGCTGAGTTCGCGCGCGATGTGCATCGCAAGCGGATATTCAATCTGTCCGCCGTTCATCCGGCAGCGAGCCGCTGCCGATTTTGGCAGGACGGGCAATCAGATTGCTCGTCCGTTCAACGGGAGGTGGAAAGCCATGGCAGGTTTGCCGCATGCTGCGTCGGACTGCGGCATCCCCAGGTTTTGCAGCGTCTCGCGGCCTGGCTTGCGGCCTTCGCATCTTCGCAAAAACAATGAAAGACAATCCCAATGTTCGATATTCATCGTGTTGAGCTCGAGTGGGGAGGGCGCAAGCTCGTCCTAGAGACCGGCAAGATTGCACGGCAGGCCGACGGCGCGGTGATCGCCAGTTACGGCGACTCACGTGTACTGGCGACGGTCGTAGCTGCGAAAGAACCCCGGGAAGGCGTCGACTTCCTGCCCCTGACCGTCGATTATCAGGAAAAGTTCTACGCGGCCGGGCGCATTCCGGGCGGCTATTTCAAACGCGAAGGTCGCCCCACCGAGAAGGAGACCCTGGTCTCGCGCTTGATCGATCGTCCCGTGCGGCCGCTTTTCGCCGAGGGCTGGCGCTGTGAGACACAGGTCATCGTCACTACGCTCTCGCATGACCTCGAGAACGATCCGGACATTGTGGCGATGATTGCCGCCTCCGCGGCGCTGACATTGTCCGGTGCACCCTTCATGGGACCGATCGGCGCAGCGCGCGTCGGGTTCATCAACGACGAATACGTGCTCAACCCGCAGCTCGACGAAATGACCGAGAGTCAGCTGGATCTGGTCGTCGCCGGTACTCAGGATGCCGTCCTGATGGTCGAATCGGAAGCGAAGGAGCTAACCGAAGAACTCATGCTCGGTGCCGTGATGTTCGGTCATCGGCACTTTCAGCCGGTGATCGATGCCATCATCAGGCTTGCGGAAAAGGCTGCGAAGGAACCGCGCGAGTTGCAGGTCCCTGACACCGGCAAGCTCGAAAAGGAAATGCTCGCCTTGGTCGATCAGGATGTTCGCGCCGCTTACGCCGTTGCCGACAAGCAGCAGCGTCATGCCGCATTGGACGCAGCCAAGGCCAAGGTGATGGGACATTTCTGCCCCGAGGGAGCGGAGAACCCGCCCTATCCCAAGCAGCAGGTTGCCAAGGTCTTCAAGACCATCGAGGCGCGTATTGTGCGCTGGAATATTCTCGACACCGGCCGACGCATCGACGGTCGCGACGTGAGAAGCGTTCGCCCGATCGTTTCCGAAGTGGGCGTCTTGCCGCGCGCGCATGGTTCGGCTCTGTTCACTCGCGGCGAAACACAGGCCCTGGTGATCGCAACGCTCGGTACCGGAGAGGACGAGCAATGGGTTGATGCCTTGCAGGGCACATACAAGGAGACATTCCTCCTGCACTACAATTTCCCGCCGTTTTCGGTAGGCGAAACCGGGCGAATGGGCGGCCCGCGTCGTCGAGAGATCGGGCACGGCAAGCTCGCGTGGCGCGCGATCCATCCCGTCCTGCCTGCGCACCATGAATTCCCGTATACGCTGCGCGTGGTCTCGGAAATCACCGAATCGAACGGCTCTTCCTCAATGGCCACGGTCTGTGGAAGCTCGCTCGCATTGATGGATGCAGGAGTTCCACTCAAGCGGCCGACGGCTGGCATTGCCATGGGTCTCATCCTGGAGGGCGAGCGTCACGCCGTGCTCTCCGACATTCTCGGTGACGAGGACCATCTGGGCGACATGGATTTCAAGGTGGCCGGCACCGAGCGCGGCGTAACTTCCCTGCAAATGGACATCAAGATCGCAGGAATCACCGAGGAAATCATGCGCGTTGCGCTCGCGCAGGCCAAGGACGGGCGCATGCACATCCTGGCCGAGATGTCGAAGGCGCTTGCCCATCACCGCGCTCAGCTTGGCGAGCACGCGCCGCGGATAGAGGTGTTCAATATCCCGGTAGATAAGATCCGGGAGGTGATAGGCTCCGGCGGCAAAGTCATACGCGAGATCGTAGAAAAAACTGGCGCCAAGGTCGACATCGCCGATGACGGCACGGTCAAGGTAGCTTCTGCCAGCGGAGAGGCCATGAAAGCGGCCATCAACTGGATCAAATCCATTGCCTCCGAGCCCGAGGTCGGCCACATCTACGACGGCACCGTCGTGAAGGTGATGGACTTTGGCGCTTTCGTGAACTTCTTTGGCGCGAAGGACGGGCTAGTGCATATCAGCCAGCTTGCCCCGCGCCGCGTCCAGAAGGTGACCGATGTCGTCAAGGAAGGCGACAAGGTAAAGGTCAAGCTGCTCGGTTTCGACGAGCGCGGTAAGGTGCGCCTTTCCATGAAAGTCGTCGACCAGACGACCGGTGAGGATCTGGAAGCCAAACAGAAGGCCGAGGCTGAACAGCAGCACGGCCGGGAGCAGGCAGCAGCCGGGGGGGAGTAGGGGTAGGAGTAGTCCCAGGCAGAAGATTTGACCAAGACCCAATCATCGAGCGGGGTGCAGGGACGCGTCGCGTATTCTCAACTGCCTTTTCGAGATTGCATGTGGGCGATCAGGAACGAGCCCATGCGCAGATGGGATGTCAAACCCCGCGCGAAGGAGTCCGGAAGGACGGCAAGCAGCAAATTCTTAAGCCGGCCATGCGGCAAGGGCAAGACGTCGGTCTTCAGTCCACAGATCTGCAGGGAAGTCGTGTCGAATAGCTTGTCCGTGGTGCGGCGCCACTCTACCGGTTTGTAGTAGCGCGCAATCGCGCCGTCAGTCCCGCTCTGGCTGACGTGGTGCAAGGCGAGACCGCGTTGCCAACCGCCTCGCAGAAGGCCTCGCAGAAGGCCGCACGCGTAGTAGTTCCACCACGAACGATAGTAGATCATGACCGTGCATCTGCCTCCGGCGCGCAACACCCGATGAACCTCTTCCAGGACGCGCCGCGTGTCCGCAGAATGGTGAATAACGCCCCAGCTCCACACGTAATCAAAAGTGTTCTCGGCAAATCCCATCTGCTCCGCATCCATCTGCAGCACGGTTCCTGGCAGCTTGAACAGCCGCAACCGCGCTGAGGTCATGTTTACCGCCGAAGCGGTCAAATCGATCCCGGTGAACGATTTGCAGCGAGGCGCGAGCAGTTGTGCGTGGCTTCCATGTCCAACCCCGACCTCGAGCACATCTTTGTCAGCGAGCTGGTCAAACGGGACTACCGTGTCGAATGGTATCCGCCGCCATGGGAGAAAGCTTCGCGCGGCCGTGAAAAACCGCCGATCGATCTCGTTGAAATAGGCTTCGGTGCCAGGATCAGGCGCAATGGTTTCCCGCCAATCATAGCGCATCGGGGCGGCTTCCCACCACGACCTGTTGGCAACCTGCCATTTTCTGTGCTGTTCGCGGTCGTGCGGCGCCTGGATCGGGCCGTCAAATCCAACGGCTTTATTCTCGAATTCCATTCTCAATCGAGCGTTAATCGGCTGCGTCTCCGCGCGCTGTCATTGCGCGGCATCTTTGGCCTGTTCGCCGGACTCGGAATCCAGCCCGTTCTTCAGGGTGGAAGGATGAGGCATGGTGATGATGTTGTACCCTGAGTCGACAAAATGAATATCCCCTGTCACGCCGGTGGAGAGGTCCGAAAGCAAATAGAGCGCGGCACCTCCTATCTCGTCGAGCGTCACGCCGCGACGAAGAGGTGAGTGGCGCTGTTGAAAGGCGAACATCTGCCGTGCGTCGCTGATGCCTGCACCAGCGAGCGTACGGACAGGTCCGGCCGAGATGGCATTGACGCGAATGCCTGCAGGCCCGAAATCCACCGCCAGATAACGCACGGAAGCTTCCAGCGCCCCCTTGGCAACGCCCATGACGTTATAGTTGGGCATTGCGCGCTCTCCCCCATTGTAGGTCAACGTCAACATGGCCCCGCCGCCGGGCATCAGGGCGGAAGCGCGCTTAGCCGCTTCGGTGAAGGAGAAACAGGAGATGATCATGGTACGCACGAAATTCTCACGCGTGGTATCGGCGTAGCGTCCTTTGAGCTCATTCTTGTCCGAGAACGCGATTGCATGCACGAGGAAGTCGAGCGAGCCCCACTTTTCCGCGATGCTCGCAAATGTCGCGTCCATCGAGTCGATCTGTTCGACATCGCAGGGCAGAACGAGAGAAGAACCTATGGACTGCGCCAGCGGCCTCACTCTGCGACCAAGCGCATCGGATTGATAGGTAAAGGCGAGGGCTGCGCCGTGGGCGGCCAGTGTTCTCGCGATGCCCCAGGCGATGGAGTGATCGTTTGCGACCCCCATGATCAATCCGTGCTTGCCTTGCATCAGTTGCGTCATGTCCACCGACTTGTCACGCAGCGCCACCGCTGTTTCCGCAGTTCCAGCTTGCCCCTGAGGCACTCAAGCGTCGAGCCGCTTGAGGACTACGCAGGCGTTGGTGCCGCCGAATCCAAATGAATTCGACAGCACGCATCCGAGCTTAACGTCGTCGCGTCGGTTGCGCACGATGGGCATCTCATCGAATGCGGGATCGAGCGTTTGGATGTTGGCGCTTTCGCAGATGAAACCGTTGTTCATCATCAGAATACAGTAGATCGCCTCTTGCGCGCCCGCAGCTCCGAGCGAATGCCCCGTGAGGGACTTTGTTGCCGCAATTGCTGGACAGCGCTCGCCGAAGACTTCCCGAATGGCCTCTATTTCCTTGAGGTCGCCGATAGGTGTGGAGGTCGCGTGAGGATTGATATAGTCGATCGGAATCTTCACATCCCTGAGCGCCATCCGCATGCATCGCGCCGCCCCCTCCCCTGACGGCGCCACCATGTCAAAGCCGTCCGACGTGGCGCCGTACCCTGCCACTTCAGCGTAGATGCGAGCGCCGCGCGCTTTTGCATGCTCGAGCTCCTCGAGAATAAGCACACCGGCTCCGCCGGCAATCACAAACCCATCTCGGTCGCGATCGAAAGCACGGGAGGCTTTTTCCGGTGTCTCGTTGAACCCCGATGACATGGCTCCCATGGCGTCGAAAAGAACCGACAAGGTCCAGTCGAGCTCCTCGCAACCGCCGGCAAAGATGACATCCTGCTTGCCCATCTGGATCAGTTCCGTCGCATTTCCAATGCAGTGGTTCGATGTCGCACACGCCGACGAGATCGAATAACTTACGCCTTTGATTTTGAACCAGGTGGCAAGGGTTGCCGACGCCGTTGAGGACATGGCCTTGGGTACCGCGAACGGCCCTACCCGTTTCGGGCTTTTGCTGCGCGCAGTGTCGGCGGCATCGACGATCGCCCGCGTCGAGGGTCCGCCCGATCCCATAATGAGGCCGGTCATCTCGTTAGATATTTCACTCGGTTCCAGGCCCGCATCCCGGACCGCCTGCTCCATGGCTACGTGATTCCACGCGGCGCCGCCGCCGAGGAACCGCATGGCGCGACGGTCAACGATTGCGTCCGCATCGAGAGAGGGTGCACCATGCACCTGAGAGCGAAAGCCCAATTCGGCATACTTCTTGGCGCGCGAAATACCGGACTTGGCCTCGCGCAGGCTAGCCAGAACCTCCTGCGTGCTACTGCCGATAGACGCGACAATGCCCATCCCGCTGACGACGACCCGCCTCATCGATACCTCGCGCGCACGCCGCCCAATTCCAGGAATAACCGAGCCCGAAAGCAGGGATCGCCTGATCCAGGAACCAGCACGCCGAACCCACTCGCGCCGTCAGCTTCCGGTCGGCTGCAACATCATGTCTCCGCGAAACAATCCGACCTTGAGATCCAGCGCCTGATAGATGATGGATCCATCGGCCGAGAGCCACCCGTCCGCAATGCCTAGGACAAGTTTGGACCGCATGACCCGTTTGATGTCGATACCATAGACGACATTCTTGACCGTAGGCAGGACCTGACCGGAGAACTTGAGCTCGCCCAGTCCCAGCGCGCGCCCTCTGCCCGGTGCCCCAACCCACCCCAGAAAAAACCCAAGCAGCTGCCAGAGAGCGTCCAGCCCGAGGCATCCGGGCATGACCGGATCGCCCTTGAAATGACAGGGGAAGAACCAGAAATCCGGCCTCAGATCGAGGACGGCGCGCACCAAGCCTTTGCCATATTTGCCGCCTGCTTCGGCGATCTCGGAGATGCGATCGAACATCAGCATAGGAGGCAGAGGCAACTGGGCATTACCGGCGCCGAATAATTCGCCGCGTGCACAGGCCAACAACTCATCATAACCAAAACTCGTGCGCCGCTTTTCCATTCGCCTCACGTCCGTCGCAGCTTGCCCTTAAATGCACTCCTAACATAGGCTGTTCACGTGGCAAAGCCGATGCCGGCTCGACGGCGACCACGCTTCGACCCGAGCCGTGTTGCGGGGCAACACGGCTTCTGGCGGCACCGACTTAGCCGGATTTTGCAGGGCACCTGCGACAGCCAAGCTGCAGTTGCATCTCCTCGCCCAGGGCAACGAAATGTCCCTCTACCGCGCTGCCGTCAGAGGGGCGTTTGCATCTTCGGAGCAATATGTTACAGATGCAACAATATAGTCCGCATTGCATCGAGGCAAGGGTTCACGCGTTCCATGCTACCGCACAAAGTCCTTTGCACCAGCAGGGTTGAGAACGGGGGCGGCGTCCCCGGCCCGCGACCCGGCCTGACAGGGTGTCCTTGGCGCGACGTCAAAGCCATGTTGCGCGACGTGGGTTTGCGGCCGACGCGACAGCGGATGGCATTGGGCTGGATGCTGTTTGGCAAGGGCGACAGACACGTCACCGCTGAGATTCTCTACGAAGAGGCGCTCTCGGCAAAAGTACCGGTCTCGTTGGCCACGATCTACAACACGCTGCATCAATTCACGGACGCGGGCCTACTACGCCAGGTGGCGGTCGACGGATCCAAGACGTATTTCGATACAAACGTCTCTGAGCATCACCATTTCTTCATTGAGGGCGAGAACGACCTCGTTGACATCCTGCCTTCTGAAGTGGTCCTGGGCAGCACACCGGTCCCTCCGGAAGGTTATGAAGTGGCACGCATTGACGTGGTGGTTCGATTGCGCCGAAAGCGACGTTGAACATCGCCCCCGTCGTTACGGGAAGGTCTCGTTCGCATAGACCCCCCAGAGTTGCTCCTGGACTACCCACCCGTCAAAGCGCGGGCCGGAGATTCGACACCAATTCGCGCTGCAATGCTTCACCTGGGTCAGCACTCCGGCCTGCAATTGAGCAATGACCGTCCCGTTGCTGTCGCTTCTGTCGTACAGGGGAACGAGCTGCGTTTTGTCCTTCGGGGCCAACAGCGCAGTCCGTTTGCCGGACAAGAGCGAGTGGTAGACCCATCCCTCTGAGCCTTCCCAATCGCGAATTCGTCGCCAGTTGTCCGACTCGGCGGTGATCTCAACGGGAAGACCGGCGCGGGTGTAAACGAAGGCCACGTCGTGGTCCCTGGTGGGGCCGGCGCGCACGTTTACTCGGTCCGGCTTTAGGCTGACGAATCGCGGCACGGGCAACCCGCTCTTGGGGCCAATGGCCGTTTCCGCTTCGGATTGAGCCATTCCCAGCACCACGACGGTGGCTACTGCAGCAACGGCAGCGCAAAAGCTGCCGACCTGCCAGGCACGGTACGTGACCATCGGGGCCATTCTCAGGAGAATTCTTGGCGCTAGGACCGGCAGCGAAGGTGAGCGGATGCGGCGCATGGCGCTTGTGTTCGCGCTTCCATCTGTTAGAGAAAGTTGCGAGGTCCGCCGTGCAACCCAGTTTCAGGCAGCGGGGTTAAAGAGACCTAAATGGAGAATAACCCGCCGCTGACACCGGCATTGTGGGCCGGCTAGAGTCGAATCATGGCAAATCGCAAAAGGCCGCTTGTTGTGGTGACGCGCAAGTTGCCGGACAGAGTTGAAACGCGGATGCGCGAATTGTTCGACGCGCAGCTTAATCTTGAGGATAAGCCTCTGACCGTCTCCGAGCTTGCGGACACCATGAAAAGCGCGGATGTGCTCGTCCCCACGGTGACCGACCGCATCGACTCGGCGGTACTCAGCAAGGCCGGAGACAGACTCAAGTTGATCGCCAACTACGGAAACGGCGTCGATCATATCGACGTTGCGACGGCGCTGAGTCGCGGTATTACGGTAACGAATACGCCGGGGGTGCTGACCGAGGATACCGCCGATATGACCATGGCGCTGATCCTCGCGGTTCCGCGTCGTTTGGCTGAAGGCGCCGCTGTGTTCATCGACGACAAACCCTGGAGCGGCTGGTCGCCGACCTGGATGCTGGGCCACCGCATTTGGGGCAAGCGGCTGGGCATCATAGGGATGGGACGTATCGGGCAGGCGGTCGCGCGTCGTGCACGGGCATTCGGGCTTCAGATCCATTACCACAACCGCCGCCGCGTGCCGCCCATCATCGAAGAGGAGCTCACTGCGACCTATTGGGAGAGCCTCGATCAGATGCTGGCCAGAATGGATATCATTTCCGTCAACTGTCCTCACACTCCGGCCACCTACCATTTGTTGTCCGCTCGCCGGCTAAAGCTCATTCGTCCCGAGGCTTACATCGTGAACACCGCACGCGGCGAGGTCGTCGACGAGAATGCATTGGTGCGGCTGATCTCTTCAGGCGAGATCGCAGGTGCTGGGCTGGATGTTTTCGAACACGAGCCCGCGGTCAACCCGAAGCTCGTCAAATTGGCGAGGACCGGCAAAGTGGTGCTGCTGCCCCACATGGGATCCGCCACGGTCGAAGGTCGTATCGATATGGGCGAGAAGGTAATTGTGAATATCAAGACGTTTTTTGATGGACATCGCCCCCCGGACCGGGTCCTTCCCTCCATGCTTTGAGGAGCCTTAGTGCTATTCGCCGCAATCTCCTGTAGCATCGTGTCCACCATTATCACGGAGAATCACTGATGCGGGCCTTATTGTTGGCCGCCACGGTTACCCTCATTGGCACGCAGCCGAGTTCTGCCGCCGCGCTTGCACCGGCGGAAATCCAAGCCACGTTTTTCACCGGGCAGCCGTTCACAGCCGCGACGACAAACATCAAATACAAGATGGTGTTCACGACAGACGGGAAAATGACGCGCGAGCCAATCGGCAGCGGCGGTGCGAAGAACGAGGGGACCTGGAAGCTTTCGAAGGACGGTTTTTGCACGACCTGGAAAGGATCCAAGGCCAACTGCTATCGCATTGAGGGCGCGGGCGAGAACAAATGGTCCGTGAAAAAGGGAGCTACTGTCGTAGCCACCTGGTCGAAGTGAACCAAGTTCAACTGTGCCCGGACAGGTCCGTGATGGTCGGGCGCTCCCCCGAGAGCGGATTGGAGGGGTCCCAGGCATAAAGTAGCGTTTCGAAACGCATGGAGCGTGCGTCCATCATAATGAGGCGGCCGACGAGCCCTTCGCCGAAGCCAACGATTTCTCGGATGACCTCGAGTGCCATCATGGAGCCGATTATGCCGGTAAGGGCACCGAGGATCCCAGCCTCGGCACAAACAGGAACCACCCCGGGGGGCGGCGGCTCGGGAAAGATGCAGCGATAAGTTGGATTCGGCCTGCCGTCAGCGCTTCGCTCGTGCGCGCGCACGGTTGTAATCGTGGCGTCAAAAGTGCCGACCGCAGCGCTGACCAGGGGCTTCTTGGCTAAAAAACAGGCATCCGACACGAGATACCGAGTAGCAAAATTGTCCGATCCGTCTGCAACGATATCATAAGCCTCGATCAGACCGAGCGCGTTATGCGCAACCAATCTACTCGCGTGCCGCTCGACGACGACATGCGGGTTTAACCGCAGGATCGCCCCGGTCGCACTGTCGACTTTCAGACGCCCGACCTCGGAGGTGGAGTGGATCACCTGGCGCTGCAGGTTCGAAAGCGCGACCGTATCATCATCGATGAGGCCGATGGTGCCAATCCCGGCGGCTGCGAGATAGAGTAGCACGGGCGCGCCAAGCCCGCCGGCACCTATCACCAGGACCCGAGCTTGTTTGAGCGCAGCTTGCCCCGGCCCGCCGACTTCGCGCAGGACGATATGGCGGGCGTAGCGTTCGAGCTCGTCAGGGCCAAACATTGACACGTTCGCCTCGCAGGTCGTCGCAATGTTCCTGGAAACCGCTGGGTTTGCAAACCATGAATGCTGGCGAAGTTGCGCGGGATCATTGCGCAGCAGTAGATTTGCCCTGAGCCGGAGTTAGTCGCACAGGAACTTCCCCCATGCGAATCCTCGCTGCCATTCTGATCGTTTGCCTCGGCGCACCTGCTGCCCTGGCGCAAAGTGACAGTTCGCAAGGTATAGCAAGGGCGAACGCGAACGCACAGGTGAGGAAGTTCCGCAACCCAGGGATCAGGCCAGCAACACTGCGCGCGCGTGCCGCCGCAAGGCTTTCCCGTCTAGGCACCCAGCCGGCTGCCCCGGGTGCGACAGAATTGGGCACTATCCGCAGCGCAGCAGCAGCCGCACGCAAACGAGCGTCGCCTCCTCCGACGGCTAGCCGCGATGGCGGCACACCTGCCGATCGTATTGCTATCCAGTTCGACCTCGCATGGACCGCTGACTACACCGGTCTCGTCACCGGCGAGGTAAACGAGAAGGCAACGGCGGCTGTGAAAACGTTCCAAAGAAACAGGAAATTCAAGGAAACTGGCGTGCTCAATACGCAGGAAAGGGCCCTGCTTGCCGCCGCCAGCAAGGCGAAGCAGAACCAGGTCGGCTGGAGCATGGTCGATGATCCTGTTACCGGCGCGCGGCTGGGGATTCCAACAAAACAGGCGCCCAACAAGACGAAAGGTAAATCCGGCACCCGCTGGTCTTCGGCGCAGGGACAAGTGCAAATAGAGACCTTTAAGATCAGAGAGCCCGGCACCACGCTTGCCGGCGTCTACGAACAGCAGAAGAAGGAGCCGTCCACGCGCAGGCTCGAGCTCAACGTCCTGCGGCCGGACTTCTTTGTGTTGGGAGGGATGCAGGGCCTGAAAAAGTTTTATGTCCGAGCGGAGGTCAGGGATGAGGAGGTGCGAGGCGTGACGGTACTCTACGATCAGGCCACCGAAAATATCATGGATCCGGCCGCCGCGGTCATGGCCAGCGTGTTCACGGGATTTCCGAGCGCGACAGAAGGAGCAGCGCAGACAGGTCAAGCCTCCAGACGCAAGGTGGAATATGGCACCGGGACAATCATCACCGGTGCCGGCCATATCCTCACGGATCGTCAGCTGACGGACGGCTGCAATGTGATCGTGGTAAGCGGATACGGCGATGCGGATAGGCAAGCAGAGGATCCTGCAGCGAACCTTGCGTTATTGCGTGTGTATGGCGTCCCCGATCTCGTGCCAGCGAGTTTCGCCAATGATCCGATCAAAGAGTCGGATCTGACAATTCTTGGCATCGCCGACCCGCAGAATCAGAGCGGCGGGTCCGCGATCTCTGCGATTCCCGGAAAGGCGAAAGGTGATGAGGTCGATCCTGCTCCACCACCAGGCTTTTCCGGGGCTGGTATCCTCGACGGAAAAGGACGCTTCGTCGGGATGGTGCAACTCAAAACACCGGTTCTCGCCAGTGTCGGAGCTGTACCCCCCCAATCCCATGCTACCATCATTCCCGGTTCGACTATTCGAGGGTTTCTCGAAGCTCAAAATCTGCCGCTTGCGACCAAACAGTCCGGCATTCAAGATGGGAAGGCCGCGCTGGTGCGGGTAATTTGCGTGAGAAAATAGCAGGACCTGTTTCCATTCCCCTCTACTCGTTCCTGAAACTTGCTGGTCGCTTTGCCACGAAGGCGGCCATTCCTTCCTTTTGATCGTGTGTTGCAAACAGCCCATGAAAGACCCGCCGCTCAAATCGTAGCCCCTCGCTGAGTGACGTTTCTAATGCCCGATTGATGGCTTCCTTCGCTGCCAGCAGCGATGGGAGCGAAAGTGAGGCGATGGTCTCTGCAATCTTCATCGCCTCCTCCATGAGTACCGATGCGGACACCACCCGGGCCACGAGCCCGGAGCGTTCGGCCTCGACTGCATCCATCATGCGCCCTGTCAGGATCAGATCCATCGCCTTGGCCTTGCCAACCGCGCGAATGAGCCGCTGAGTTCCGCCCATTCCGGGAATTACGCCGAGCTTGATTTCAGGCTGGCCGAATTTGGCCGTGTCGGCGGCGATGATGACGTCGCACATCATCGCCAGCTCACAGCCGCCACCAAGCGCAAAACCTGCTACTGCCGCAACGATCGGCTTGCGCACACGCGTGAGCCGCTCATAATCCGCGGCGAAGTCCTCGGCAAAAACATCGATGTACGTTTTGTTCGCCATCTCCTTGATGTCGGCTCCGGCGGCGAAAGCCTTGTCGGAACCGGTGATCACGATGCAGCCCACATTGGGGTCGGCATCGAAGCGTTCAGTCGCCGCGAGCAATTCGTTCTTGAGCGTCGCATTCAGCGCGTTCAAGGTTTTTGGTCGGTTCAGGCGGATCACACCTACGCGGCGGTGGGTTTCGGTAACGATGGCCTCTTCGGGCATGACTTTCCTCAAAAAGAACTTATGGACTGGCTGCTGTTGGCATGATCACTTCTGACATACTGGGCAGAAGAATGTCGATCTTCCGGTTTGCACGATTCGCTTGATGGTGCCGCTGCAACCAGGCCGCGGACACGGCTCGCCTGCGCGATCGTAGACGCAGAACTCATGTTGGAAATCGCCGAGAGCGCCGTTGGTACGGCGATGGTCCCGGAGCGAGGAGCCGCCCGCCTTGATCGCGGCGCGCAGAACGGCCTTGATTGCTTCGACCAGGCGTACCGCACGGTCGGTAGGCAAGCCGGATCGCGTCGCGATTGTTGAAGCGCGCCGCTTCGGAGAAACCGCTGCGCGATGCAGTACCTCGCACACGTAGATGTTGCCCAGACCGGATACCACTTTCTGATCCGAGAGTGCTGCCTTGATTGAGGTCTGCTTGCCCCTGCAGGAACGTGCCAGCACGTCCCCCTTGAACTCGTCGGCGAGCGGCTCGGGCCCGAGTGCGCGCAGCAGCGGCTCCTTGCACAACTCAGCGCGCGGGACCAGCTTCATCATTCCGAACCGCCGGGGGTCGTTGAACGAAATAAGTGCCCCGGAGGACATGTGAAACTCTATATGATCGTGCGCAGAATGCCGCGAGGGCGCGCGATAATAGGCTCCCGGCGTATGGATCCCGCGCGGCTGTGCGACGCGAAATGAGCCAGACATCCCGAGGTGCATGATCAGCACCTCACCGGAGGACAGGTGCGCGAGAAGATATTTCGCACGGCGGTCGAGCCGCTCGACTGTTTGACCTTCCAGCCGCTGAGCAAAATTCTTCGGCAGCGGCCAACGCAGGTCGCCGCGATGCGCTTCGACTTTGGTAAAGCGCGCGCCTTGCATCACCGGCAGAAGTCCCCGGCGAACGGTCTCTACTTCCGGCAGTTCGGGCATGAGTAGTTTGCTGTCTGGCACAGAGATAGCGCCCCTGGCCTCTCCAGGCTATGGTCCTGTCGAACAAGGACTATTCGCAATGCCACAAGCGGATGGAGATGCTGAGATCGGCCTCCAGCAACAGGGCCCGCCGGGCGACAAGCAGGCGATGGTCGACGGCGTGTTTCGCAGCGTGGCGCATCGCTACGATCTGATGAACGACCTGATGTCGGGCGGATTGCATCGGGCCTGGAAGAACTCCCTGGTCATTGCCGTGAATCCTCCTAAGGGCATGCAATCGTTCGCGCTGCTCGACCTGGCAGGCGGTACCGGCGACGTCGCTTTTCGGGTGATAGAGGCGGCGGGCGCGGGCTCCCGGATCACCGTCCTCGACATCAATGGCGAGATGCTCGAGGTCGGACGGGCAAGGGCGGCCGAGCGCGGTTACCATGTAGCTTTCATTCAGGGTAGCGGCGAGATGTTGCCGTTTCGTAACCGGAGCTATGATGCCGTCACGGTCGCATTCGGCATTCGCAATATCCCGCGGGTTGAGCTGGCGCTCACCGAGGTCTACCGCGTGCTGCGCATCGGCGGTCGATTTTTCTGCCTTGAATTCTCCACCGTCGATGTTCCGGGCTTTGATAGGCTGTACGACGCCTATTCGTTCAAGGTCATTCCTACGCTTGGGGGCGTGATCGCCGGCGATGCGCCGGCCTACCGCTACCTCGTGGAGTCCATCCGCCGCTTCCCCCGTCCGGATGCATTTGCGCAGATGATGCGCGTTGCCGGTTTTGCGCGAGTCTCGTTTCAGCGGATGACTGGGGGCGTGGTCGCGCTGCATTCAGGCTGGCGATTGTGATCACAGGTGTCGCGCACCTCGCCCGCCTTTCCCGCGCTGGATTCGTGTTCGCCCGCGAGGGCGTGCTGGCATTGATCGACACCGCGCGGTTGCCGCTGCCCCTACGGGCAGTGATTTCCATTGCGCGACTGATTGAACGTCCTGCGAGTGCCGTCGCCGCAAACCGGCTGGCTACCGCGTTGACGCGGCTCGGGCCCAGTTACGTGAAGCTCGGCCAGTTCCTGGCGACGCGCCCGGACGTGGTCGGGGCAGCCTTGGCGCGCGATCTTGAAACCCTGCAGGACAAGATGCCGCCCTTCCCGCAGGACGCGGCCGTGCGTGCGGTGGAAGCGGCGCTTGGCGAGCCGGTTCGCGCTTTCTATCTCTCATTCGGCCCGCCGGTCGCGGCTGCCTCCATCGCGCAGGTGCATCGGGCCGAAGTCGCCGGCGGTCAGGAGAACCGGGCGGTCGCGGTGAAGGTCCTGCGACCTGCTATCGAGCGGCGTTTCAAGCTAGACCTCGACGCCTTCACATTCGTTGCACGCCAAGCGCAGAGGATTTCGGCCGAGGGCCGGCGCCTGCGGCTGGTGGAAGTGGTCGACACGCTACGACGCACCGTGGCCCTCGAAATGGATTTGCGGTTCGAGGCGGCAGCGCTTTCGGAGATGGCCGAAAATACCCGGGATGATCCGGATTTCCGCGTGCCCGCCGTCGATTGGGACAGAACCGCACGCGACGTGCTTACGCTCGAATGGATTGAAGGCGTCCCGCTTTGGGACCACGCGCGGCTGACGGCCAAGGGCTTCGATCTCAAGCGGCTGGCCTGCGCCGTGATCCAGACATTCCTCCGCCATGCCTTGCGCGACGGCTTCTTCCACGCCGACATGCATCCCGGAAACCTGTTCGTTGACGATGCGGGTCAGCTCGTCGCCGTGGACTTCGGCATCATGGGTCGGCTTGCCCCGAAGGAACGCCGTTTCCTGGCGGAGATTCTGCTCGGCTTCATCACCCGCAACTACTATCGGACGGCGGAAGTGCATTTTGAAGCTGGGTACGTCCCGCCCCACCATTCCATCGCCAGCTTTGCGCAAGCGATCCGCGCCATTGGCGAGCCGATCCATAACCGCACTGCGGAAGAGATCTCGATGGCGAAGCTGTTCATGCTTCTCTTCGAGATTACGGGGCTTTTCGACATGCGTACCCGGCCCGAGCTGCTGCTGTTGCAAAAGACCATGGTCGTCGTGGAGGGCGTGGCGCGATCGCTCGATCCAAAGCTCGACATGTGGATGGTTGCGGAGCCGGTGGTGCGTGAATGGATGGAACGCCGCCTCGGGCCGGGAGGAAAACTGGAAGACGCCGCTGAGGGCGCGGTTGAAGTGGGTCGCTTCCTTGGAGAGATGCCACGCCTGCTTACACGCGGCGCCGTCCTGCTGGACCGCCTCGACATGATGGCGCGGAACGGCCTCGTCCTTGCCCCTGAAACGATTGCCGACATTGGCCGCTCCCAAGTGCGCCGGAACCGCTGGATCGCGCTCGCCCTCTGGATGATCGCCGGGCTCTTGGGCTGGATCAGCTACTTCTTGCTGCGATGAAGCCGCAGTCCGCTTGCGTTGATTGCAATGCAATCATCGGCTAGGCTGAGGCATGGCAAGCATCACTATCCGGCAGCTCGACGACGCCCTCAAGCGCCGCCTGCGGCTGCGCGCGGCGCGTAATGGGCGCTCCATGGAAGACGAAGCCCGGACCATTCTGCGGACCGCATCAGCTGGCGAACTCCCCGAGCAAAGCGGAGGGAACGAAGCGCCGCGGAACCTTATATCCCCTGCGCTGCCACCGGCAGCTCCTTCGTTTTCTCTTCCCCAAGAGTGCCAGAACCGCGTGCTCCTCATCATTGGTGGAGGGATCGCAGCCTATAAGTCGCTCGACCTCATTCGCCGACTGAAGGAGCGGGGACTGGGAGTACGATGCATCCTGACCAGGGCAGCGCTGGAATTCGTCACTGCGCTCTCAGCCTCGGCGCTTTCGGGGGAGCGCGTTTTCGTCAACCTGTTCGATCCAACAACCGAGCACGACGTGGGCCACATTCGACTGGCGCGGGAGGCCGATCTCATCGTGGTCGCACCAGCGACGGCAGACTTGATGGCGAAGATGGCAGCCGGCGCTGCCGACGATCTCGCCTCTGCCGTCTTGCTGGCGACCGAGGCCAAGGTGCTGGTTGCACCAGCCATGAACCCCCGCATGTGGGCCCATCCGGCGACCCGACGTAATCTGGCGACGTTGGAGAGGGACGGTGTCATCGTGGTCGGGCCGAGGGCAGGGGAAATGGCCGAGGAAGGTGAAGCCGGGATCGGACGTATGGCGGAGCCGCTCGAAATCGTCTCGGCGGCCCTGCCCTTTCTTTACAGCGCAGGCGCCCAGAGAACGCTCAGCGGCCGGCGAGTCGTCGTCACGTCGGGGCCGACCCATGAGCCCATCGACCCGGTGCGCTACATCGCAAACCGCTCGTCCGGCAAGCAGGGCCACGCTATTGCCAGCGCCGCGGCGGCGCTGGGAGCCGAAGTCCTCCTGGTCTCCGGTCCGGTCAGCCTACCCGACCCTGTGGGGGTGAAAACCGTCAAGGTCGAGACCGCACAAGAGATGCTAAGCGAGATCAGCAGGGGACTCCCCGCGGATGTGGCGATATTTGCGGCCGCCGTTGCGGATTGGCGGGTGGAGAAGCCGAATACCAACAAGATCAAGAAACAACCAGGAGCCTCGCCGACTGTAAGCTTGATCGAAAATCCTGATATTCTAGCGACCATAGGTCACCGGGACAAAGGCCGGCCGCGACTCGTGGTTGGATTTGCGGCAGAGACCGAGCAAATCATTGAGCACGCCAAGGCCAAGCTGGCGCGCAAGGGTTGTGACTGGATGGTTGCGAATGACGTATCTACCGCATCGGGGGTGATGGGCGGCGATTGCAATACGGTCCACCTCATAACTGCAAACGGGGTCGAGTCCTGGCCGCCGAAGTCAAAGGAAGCGGTGGCGCGTGCGCTGGTCGCCCGGGTCGCGGATGCCCTGGCTGGAGCACCGTCGTGAACAGAATCGACGTTCGCCTCGTGCGGCTTGCGCACGCGTCCGGCCTTCCCCTTCCGGCATATCACAGCGAATTGGCGGCCGGCCTTGATCTGATGGCAGCTGTGCCGGATGATGCGCCGATTAGCATCCGGCCGGGAGAACGCGCCCTTATTCCCACCGGCCTGGCCCTTGCCCTTCCTGCCGGGATTGAAGGACAAATCCGGCCACGCTCGGGGCTGGCCCTGAGCAGCGGCGTCACCGTGCTCAACTCCCCGGGGACGATCGATGCCGATTACCGTGGAGAACTGCGCGTTCTTCTTGCGAACTTCGGTTCCGATGTGTTTGTGGTGGAACGCGGCACACGGATTGCGCAATTGGTATTCGCCCCAAGCATGCAGGCGACTCTCTGCGAGGTCGAAAGCTTGGCCGAAACCACCCGCGGAGTTGCGGGATTTGGTTCTACCGGCACTGGGCGGGAGAGGCGGGCTGACTGATGGCCAAGTACCGTCGCAGGAAAATCCAGCACCGCCGGGGGGGAGCGACTGTCCGCCCACGCCGGGTCTTGCGCATGCCGCTCCTCGCTCGCAAAGGGGTGCTGGCGATTGCCGCGGTGCTCGAAGTTGCCGTCCATGGCACCTCCAAGCCGGTGAGCGCGGAGGTGCTCGCCGAGCGCTATGGTTTGCCCACGCGCCACCTCGAGCCTCTGCTGCAGGCGCTCGTGCGAGAGGGTATCCTCCGGGGCATTCGCGGACCCCGGGGCGGATATCACTTGGGACGTCCGGGAAACAGCATTACGGTCGAGCGCATATTGCGGACGGTTCGAACCACCGAAGATGGGCACGAAATCTCGCTTGCGAGCTCGCAGTTGCTGAGCAAGGTTGTTGTACCTGCGCTGGGCAAGATAGAAGACGCCTTCTCGGCCGCCCTCGCCCGCATCAGCATCGCCGATCTCACGCGCTCCGCCGAAAAGTGGACGAGATTGCCTCCGCCCGGGCGTGCCAAGCGCGCCCGCCGCACCAGGGCATAACATTTTATGCATCCAGCCTCGAGCCGGGTGCGCCGCTCCGAAGAACGCGTGAACTAAGTTTTCTTCGCGGCCCGCTGCTCCAGCCTCTTCTTCAGCCCGGGGTAGGCGCGTAGCGCATTCGCTTCGAAGATCTTCTTTCTGTCCTCGGATGAAAGCCGGAGCGCATGATCGACATAGCGCTTTGTGTCGTCGAACTCATGTCCTGTCTGCGGGTCGATCCCGCGCACCGCGCCTACCATTTCGGAGGCGAACAGGATGTTCCCGACAGGCACGACTTCAGTAAGAAGATTGACGCCGGGTTGGTGGTACACGCAAGTATCGAACCAGACGTTGTCTTTCATCATCTCGTCGAGCGGGGGCCGTTTGTTGTTGAGCGCAAGGCCGCGATACCGTCCCCAATGGTAGGGCACTGCGCCTCCTCCGTGGGGGATGATCAGCTTCAGGGTCGGAAAATCCTTGAACAGGTCGCCCATGATGAGCTGCATGAAGGCGGTCGTGTCGGCATTGATGTAGTGCGCACCGGTCCCATGGAAGCACGGATTGCAGGACGCGCTGACGTGGATCATTGCCGGAACGTCAAGCTCGACCATCTTCTCGTAGAATTTGTACCACCAGCGGTCAGTCAGGGGCGGGGCGGTCCAGTAACCGCCGGACGGATCGGGATTAAGATTGCACCCTACAAAACCGAATTCGGTCACGCACCGCTCGAGCTCATCGATGCAGCTGTCGGGCGAAACTCCCGGCGATTGCGGCAATTGGCATACGCCAATGAAATTGTCGGGGTACAGGGTGCAGACGCGATGGATCATCTCATTGCACAGCTGCGACCAGGCAAGACTTACGCTGAAATCGCCGATGTGGTGACTCATCCCCATCGCCCGCGGGGAAAAAATCGTGATGTCGGTGCCGCGCTCGCGCTGCAGTTTGAGTTGAGCGCCCTCAAGACTCTCCCGGATTTCATCGTCACTGACCTTGAGCGAAGCGGTTAAGGGCTGCTTGGAAGGCGTCTTCAGATTATCGATCTGCTCCTTGCGCCATCGCAGCAGATCCTTCGGCTCCGTCGTATAGTGGCCGTGACAATCGATGATCATGACACCGTCGGGGCGAGGGGTGGGAGAAAAGGGGACCCGATGCTAAGGACCGCGCTTCGGGATTGTCAAATGCTTCCAGACCGCGACGGTTCGGTTCTCAATGCGCCAATGTGACAGGGAATTGGGATTCTGCGCCAGTAATCAAGATTCAGGTGAGAGGAACAAAGTCGTACTCACCGAGGCCCTGGAGAACGAGAAACACGGCAGATGTTTTTCCGGCATTGGTGACGAGGTGTGGCCGCTTCGGTGGAATCGAAAAGGTCTGGCCCCGTTCGACCAACGCCTGCTCTTTCGGGTCTTGGAGGAAGATGCGGATCGCACCCTCGATGACGTAGAAAGTGTCGTGAACATTGTTGTGGTAATGCCAAGGAACTTTCTGGGTGGGGCTGATCTGCAGCTCGGCAATGCGGAAGCCCGGACGCGCAGCGTGATACGCTCGCCGCTCGACCTCATACAGCCCGCTGGCATCCTTCACCGCAGCCATGGCTATGCCGTAAGCACCTCCATGATGTGCCCGTTCGGATCGCAAAAATAAAAGCCCCGTCCGCCGCGACGCCGATTGATCTTCATGTCGTCCAGGGAACGCGGTCCGCTGCCATACGAAATTCCCTCAGCGCGCACTCGTTCGTAAATTCCGTCAAACTCCGCCTCATCGACCTTGAAGGCATAGTGATGACTCTCGAACTGAATGTCATCATCGAAGTCCAGGGTAAGGCTGTGGTTGATTTGCACTGGAGCAAAGTGTGATACCGCGCCACCGTAATGCAGACCCAAAATTCGGGCCAGGAACCGGGCCGATGCTTCCTTGTCGTGAGCGGGAACGATGGTATGGTCGAGTACGATAGCCATGGGGCCTGCGCCTTCCTCCTGGTTCTTTGAAGATAGGAAGTGCTGCGACAAGATGATAGCCGTTGGCTTCCGTCCAGGCCCGAATGATGCGGCAAGATTGAGCTTACCGGATCTCACATCGTAGAATTTCACACCGCACGTACCGATCGCAAGGAGCACCATGGCTGACATTCCGCGTCTCAACGGCGTCATCCGCGCCCTGGAATCCGGCAAGCCGGCATTCACATCTTTCTGCCAGGCCGATCCGGAGACCGCTATTGCAATGGCCACGGCCAAGTACGACGGCGTCGTCTTCGAGATGGAGCACAATCCATGGGATATAAGGGCACTGCGGGATAGCCTGCAGTACATGCTCAACCGCGCCCAGATCGTGAAGGCCGCCTCGCCCGCGCCTGGCGTCACCCCGATGGTGCGGATTCCACCGAATGGATCCGAGAAGGCGCAGTTTCACGCCAAGCAGGCGCTGGACCTCGGTGTCTACGGCATCGTTTGGCCGCACATCTCTTCCATCGAGGAAGCCTGCAACGCGGTGGCTGCGTGCCGATACCCGCGCCTGAAGACCGCCCCGGCTTATGAGCCTGCCGGCATACGAGGGGACGGTCCAACCGCCGCTGTGCGCTACTGGGGGCTCTCCCAACACGAGTATTATGACCGTGCAGATGTCTGGCCGCTCAATCCCAGGGGCGAGATCTTCGTGATCCTCATGATGGAGGATACCCGCGGTATTGAGGGGCTCCCGGAGATCCTGAAGAAAGTCCCCGGGATAGGCGCAATCTTGATTGGAGAGGGCGATCTCTCCCAGGAGCTAGGCTATCCCAGGCAGTATGAGCACCCCGAAGTCTTGAAATGGATGGCGCGCGTTGTGAACACCTGCAAGGAGCACAACGTGGTCGTCGGTCACCCCCATGTCGACGCAAGTAATGTCGAGCGCGTCCTAGCCGAGGGCTATCGCTTCCTGATGGCGGCGCCTGTGCGCAGCTACCCCGCTCTGGAAAAGGGATTGAAGCTGGCCGGGCGGTAGAGGAGGGTCGACCGACGGCGGCGGACTGAGAAGTGAGGGACACGAGCGCACTGCCGTCACCATGTCCTGGGATCCTTCGTCTGTCCTTTGTTGTCAGTCCTCCGACTCGTTCACGATCTGGACTCTTACCACTGGATTCGCGTTGGAGGTAAAGTGCCTTGATTCGCGCAGGCTTACCGGCGGAACAGGCCAGCCGCCATAATGACCCTGCGAAGCCGGCGGTCTTCGATCCCGGCAAATGCGGCGATTGGGGGCAAGCGGGATGCCGGACACGATCCGGACCACCGTGGACAGCTTGGGAGCTCGTCCGCAGCAAAGCGGATTGCTTGTAGTCCTTACGATAGCGATTGCTGGGTCGTGTTCTTTTGCGGCCGGGCCCGCCGAGGCGGCTGGCCCGAGATTCGAAGGCTCTACCGTTGGCGCGTATATCTCCGCGCTCCTGCTGCTCGATCGGCATGAGATTGCCGCCCTGGCGCTAACGCTGGGCGTTCTGTGCTTTGCCGTCGTTACCGCAATTCTGCTCGTGCGCACGCGCCGACGGCTTGCCGCGATGGCGGCATCTGCACGCGACGAGGCAATGGCGTCCCGCGCCGCGATCGATCGGGCATACGCGCTGCTCCTGTCTGAGCCGCAGATCCTGATCGTTTGGTCGACAGGGACGGAGGAGCCCGAAATTATCGGCGATGCCCCCCGTGTGACCGGTGCCGGCGTTCGCCAGCGCGTTTTATCGTTTGGCAGCTGGCTTGAACCGCAAGCCGCGCAGGACATGGAGCGTTCGGTCGATGCTTTGCGTGCTCGCGCCGCAAGCTTTGCGATGACGGTCGCGACGTTGTCCAACCACGTCGTGGAAGCCGAAGGCCTGGTCGTCGGCGGGCGCGCCATAGTGCGACTGCGCGAGCTGAGCGGGATCAAGTACGAGCTGGCCGAATTGACGCAGCGCCATCGCAAGCAGATCGAAGACGCGGCAGCCATGCGCGCGCTCATCGAGGCAATTCCTGCACCGGTTTGGCACCGGGACAGTTCGGGCAAGCTCGTCTCCGCTAATCAAGCCTACGCCCGCGCGGTCGAGGCGAGGACCGTCGAAGAGACCGTTGAACAAGGAATCGAACTGTTCGACCATGCTGCGCGCTCGGAACTCCGTAATGCGCATGACTCGGCACAGCCCTATTCCGGGCGGCTTGCCGCCGTTGTAGCGGGAGAGCGCCGGACGCTGGACGTGATATCCGTGCCGGTTGGCGGCGGCAGCGCCGGGATTGCCATCGATACAACGGAAGTGGAGGTCATGCGCGCCGAGCTCAGGCGCATTGTGGATGCCCATCGCCGCACGCTGGATCAGCTGGCGACCGGGGTCGCCATCTTTGGGTCCAATCAACGGCTGAGCTTCTGTAATGCCGCGTACCGCTCGCTATGGGACCTCGACGTTGAATTCCTCGACGGAGGACCGACCGATTCGGCTGTGCTCGACCGGTTGCGCGCTGCCCGAAAGCTTCCCGACGAGCAGGATTTCCGGCAATGGAAAATCGCATTGCACGAGGCCTACAGGGCAGTCGAGGCGAAGGAGCACACGTGGCATCTCCCCGACGGGCGGACGATGCGAGTGGTCACGACTCCTAATCCCGAGGGCGGAGTTATTTATCTGTTCGAAGACGTGACGGAACGGCTTGATCTGGAACGGCGTTACGACGCGCTCATTCGGGTGCAAGGGGAGACCCTGGATAATCTCACGGAGGCGGTGGCAGTTTTTGGCAGTGACGGGCGGATGCGGCTGCATAACCCGGTCTTTGCCCGCATGTGGCGGCTCGACGCCGAGATGCTTGCGCGACGGCCGCACATCGAGGCGGTGAGCACCGCCTGCCGCCCGTTGCATGGCGACCATCCGATCTGGCAGCGGCTGCGTGCGATGATCACCGCCATCGAGGATCGCGAACCGGTGATCGGGCGCATCGAACGCCGCGACGGCAACGTTGTCGATTGCGCCACCATGCCGCTGCCTGATGGGGCCACCCTGCTCACGTTCCAGGATGTCACTGATACGGTCAACGTCGAGCGCGCGCTGCGTGAGCGAAATGAGGCGTTGGAAGCGGCGGACAGGCTCAAGATCGATTTTGTCCACCACGTGTCGTATGAGCTGCGCTCGCCACTCACCAACATCATCGGGTTTGCGTATTTCCTGGGCGACCCTCTTACCGGACCACTCACCGACAAACAGCGGGAATATCTGAGCTACATCACCGTATCCACCAATGCGCTGCTCGCCATCATCAACAACATCCTGGATCTCGCGACCATCGATGCCGGAGCGATGACGCTCAATCTGGGGCCTGTGGATGTCTGCAAGACCATGGAGGCAGCCGCCGAAGGGGTGCAGGACCGACTGATCAAGAATGGGATCAGACTTGAGATCCGCGCTACCCCGGATATCGGCAGCTTCATCGCGGACGAGCGGCGCGTCCGCCAATCCCTATTCAATCTGCTCGCGAATGCCGTGGGCTTTTCGCCTGCCGGGGAGACCGTTACGTTGACCGCCCAAAGGCTCAAGGATGCCCTCGTATTCTCGGTCACCGACCGCGGGCCCGGTATTCCCGCCGATGTACAGGACAAGGTATTCGATTGGTTCGAAACTCATTCTCTCGGCTCGCGCCATCGTGGTACGGGACTGGGTCTTTCGCTGGTGCGCTCGTTCGTCGAGCTGCATGGTGGTTCCGTTACGCTGGAATCCATCCTCGGACGCGGCACCACTGTGACCTGCATATTCCCCCTCGATCATCGCGCCGAGCGATCTGCGGCTTGATATCGGCGGTGGCCGCGATGCTGCTGACTACGTTAGGCACTTCGAGCTTTTCGGTAGCCTTGCCGGACGAGCACGCCACCCAGCGGCTTGCCGTCGATATCACCAACTCGCTTGAGCCCGGCGATCTTGTGACCCTGTCGGGCGACCTCGGCGCGGGCAAGACAACGTTCGCCCGTGCGGTCATTCGCTACCTGGCGGGCGACCCGTCGCTCGAAGTGCCAAGCCCGACCTTCACGCTCATGCAGAGCTATGATCTGCCGCAGTTTCCGCTCGTGCATGCCGACCTCTACCGGCTGTCCGGTTCGGCGGAGCTTGCCGAGCTTGGCTTCGATGACTTGCCCGAGGGAGCGGTTGTGTTGCTGGAATGGCCCGATCGCGCCGCCGGTTTTCTGCCGCCGGACCGCATCGATGTCGCACTCACGCTTGCGCCGAAGCTCAAGCTTGAATTCCGCCATGCGCGCGTGACCGGCTACGGCAAGCTCGGCCCGCGGGTGGACCGCATGGCGGGGGTCCGCCAGTTCATCGCCGAGAGCGGGTACAGCGATGCTTTGCGGGCAAGACTCAAAGGGGACGCTTCGACGCGAATCTACGAGCGCCTTGCGCTCGCAGACAAGCAGGTCATCCTGATGAATTCACCTCGCCGGAGCGATGGCCCCCCGGTGCGCGACGGCAAGTCCTACAATGAGATTGCGCATCTTGCCGACAGTGTGATTCCATTCGTGGCAATCGCCAATGGACTCCGCCAACACGGGTTCTCGACGCCTGAAATCAACCACGCTGACTTGGAGCAGGGGCTGTTGCTGCTTGAAGACCTCGGCGATGAACAAGTGGTGCAGGGCGACCCCCCGGCACCTATACGGGAACGTTATGAAACCGCCGTCGACGCTCTAATTGCGCTGCACGCGGAACGACTGCCGGACGTACTGCCAGTCGCGCCCGGGGTCGAGCACCGCGTCCCGTATTACGATATGAATGCATTCCTGATTGAGGTCGAGCTGCTGCTCGATTGGTTTTTGCCGCGCCTGAATACCACGATGGCCGACAGCGAGCGGGATTCCTTTCGGGCGCTTTGGCGCGAGCTGCTGCAGCCGGCAATCGATGCACCACCGACCTGGGTATTGCGCGACTTCCACTCACCCAATTTATTGTGGCTGCCGCGCCGGCACGAAATCGCTCGCCTCGGAGTGCTGGACTTCCAAGACGCCGTCATGGGTCCTGCCGCATACGATGTCGCCTCTCTGCTCCAGGATGCCCGCGTGGATGTAGCCGAGCAAATGGAGCTGGCGCTGCTCGGACGCTATGTGCGCGGCCGGCGCCAAGCTGACCCGGAGTTCGACGCCGGCGGGTTCATCAAGGTGTACGTCACGGTTGCCGCGCAGCGCGCCAGCAAAATCCTCGGCATCTTCGCCCGTCTCGACATGCGCGACGGTAAGCCGCAATATCTCCGCCACATGCCGCGGGTGTGGGGCTATCTGCAACGCTCTCTCAGTCATCCCGCACTCGAGACCCTGAGCGCATGGTATATTGCCCACGTGCCGGCCTTGAACGCCATTTGAGGACGGGAGGGGCAGCACCGAGATGAGCGAATTGGCAGAAAGGATCGCTGGACCGACATGCGCCATGGTGCTCGCGGCTGGACTGGGCACCCGAATGAGGCCCTTCAGCGGTCGGATACCCAAGCCGTTGGTGCAAGTCGGCGGGAAGGCGCTCATCGATTACGTGCTCGATCGGCTCGCCGATCAGGGCGTCGCGCGCGCAGTCGTGAACGTCCATCATCTCGCCGATCAAATCGAGCGCCATCTGGCGTCCCGTCGGCAGCCACAGATCATTATATCGGACGAGCGCCGCGAGCTTCTGGGTACGGCGGGCGGCGTTATCAAAGCATTGCCGCAGCTGGGCGATAATCCATTCTTCCATGTCAACTCGGACACGATCTGGGTAGACGGGGTGAAGCCCAATCTGGCCCTGCTTGCCGGCGCCTTCGACTCGGCGCGGATGGACGCGCTGCTTCTTCTCGCGTCGAGCACGTCCAGCATCGGCTATGTCGGAGTCGGTGACTTCGCCATGACGCCCGATGGCAAGCTGGCGCGACGGGCCGAGCGGGAGATCGCGCCTTTCGTCTACGCCGGCGCAGCAATTCTCACGCCTGCTTTCTTCGCAGGGGTGCCGGGTGGGCCTTCGTCCATGTCGCCGCTATTCGATCGTTCCGCGCAAGCGGGCCGACTGTTTGGGGCTCGGTTGGAAGGCCTTTGGATGCATGTCGGCACGCCGGAGGCGGTCAAGGCTGCCGAAGCCGCGATTCTTGCAAGCGTCGCGTAGCCACGGCTCAGCCGCAAAGACAATTGAATTGAAGGCCAGGCGAGAGGCGCCCATTCGCGAGAGCCCGAGCGAAGCCCAGGGCGAGCGTCAGGCTTCCTCGTACAGGTGGTCTCCGCGGGAGAGGCGGGCCGCGATGTCCGCGGTCTGGAGCCAAGCACGTTCGGTCGGAGAGTGTGCCGCAAGATACCGCGCGACCGCCACGAGGATGTGCCGTCCCGGCGGCGTGTTGTTCCATTCCTTGAACTGACGCACGCCGGCCTCGAACATCTGGTAGGCGTGAAAGCCCGCGTCTTCGCGCAAAAGCGCGCGCGCTAGCGCGGAAATGATCAGCTCCGGCGGATGACCGAGCGTGAGATGGCGCGTCACGAGACGTGCCGCTGCCTCGACCTGGTGCTGACGATCGAATGCATCCAGAAGCGACGCGCGGATCTCTTCGGGCTTCGACGGCAGCGCGTTTAGCCGGTCATTTCCTTCACCCGGCAGGCGCGCCGGCGGGACGTTCAGATAGCGAATGAGATAGATTGCGGCGGCGCCGTACAATACGCCGCGCGATGCCTCGGGGAAGCCGGCGACATTATGATCGCCCGCGATGCGCTTGAGGCCCTGATGCACCGCGTTGCAGTAGGTGAAGACGTGGTGCGCGGTGTCCCAGTCCCCGTGCTCATTCGCTGTCCCGAATTGTGCAACCCGCAGCGCCGCGGCATAGGCAAGCGAGCGCCCAAGGTCATCGAGTGAGGCACCGTCGGAAATGGCACTCCCGAGCGCATCGAAGATCGTGCCCGGATCGTCGCCCAACAGAAGCCGGCCCAGCTGCGCATGCTTCGACCAGTTCCCCCGATGTCGAGCCGCTGCGAAACGCCTTGGCAGCTCGGCTGCGCCTTCCTCGCATCGCGCGATGAAGTCGATGGGCTGGCGCCACTCCGTCGATTCGTCAGCCCCGCGCGCCGCAACCATTTGTCCGATGACACTCGGAATGAGATCGCCCGCGTGTTCCCATCCGATCAGGTCGAGACACTCGAAGGCTTTATTGATGAAATCGAGGGAATGCCCGTCATCGGCGAACACCCGGTCGGTCTCCGCCGCTAACAGGAGGTCGGCTATCAATCCGGGCGTTGTTCCCATGGCGACAGCGGTCAGGACCGTGCGCTGGGCCGCCTCGCCGTGGCGCCCTGCGTCCCAGCGTCGGAGCCACCGTTTGAGCGTGCTGAGATCCGGGCAGCTGGCAAGAGCCGCGCGTTTGCGGCCGGGAACCGCGCCGGCGCAATCCGCTGCGACCCGACGCACGCCATGGAACAGCGCCAGATAAGCATCCTCTCTCTCTAACAGCGGCAGCAGGTTCCCGAGCGCGGTCAAGATCGTCAGGCCCGTGCTCCAGCCGTCAAGGTGGCGCGCCCCGAAGAGCGCGGCCTGCCGCACGATGTCGAGGGGCGGCACCTCGGCGGCGAGTTGGCCCTGCACCGCCTTAGCAATCACGAGGGCGAGATTGTGCGCCATGCCGTCATCTAGACGTCGCTGCCAGTAAACGGCAGGGTTGGGATGCCCGAATTCGGCCTTCACCCAAATCTCCGCGCCGCGCATCTCTACTGGGCACGTCGGGACGTCGTCCGCCCAGAGATCGAACGTACAGCCGCTCGCAACGTCGAAGCGCGCATGATGCCAGTGGCAGGCGAGAATGCCGTCCTCCATGCTTCCGCGGTCCAGCGGAAAGCCCATGTGCGGACAACGGTTGTCCAGGGCGAAAACACGATCCCCGTGCGCGAGGACCAGGATGGGTCGATGCGGGCCGCGCACGACGAGGCGCCGGTTGCGCTTGAGCTCTGCAAGCGTGCCTGCATACAGGAAATCGGTATTCGGCATCCGCCTCCTCGCGGTTGGCGATAAGGTAGCGACTTCACCGCGAAGCCATTACATTGGGCGCGCGGGGCTGTGAGGTGCGTCAGGAGCCATATCCCCGGGGCCTTATCGATCCTGAAGGGAGCTGTCCCTGACCGGGCTCGTGGGCTCGGACATATGGCGCCCACCTACTTGCGTAGGGAACCCGGGATCGACGCTCCAGCGGCCATTGCGGCTCCGCACTTCTACTTCTGTTTGGATTCTATTACGATTGGACTCCCTTGAAAATGCCAAAGCCGGGCTTCGCCGCGAGGCACTCGCGCGCCGCAATGCCATGCCGGGGGCTGTACGCGCTGCCGCGGCGCAGGCCATTGCAGCGCGGCCGTTTCCCCTCGCACTACCTGCCGGCGGCTGTGTCTCCGGCTTTATGCCGCTGAAAAGCGAGATCAGTCCGATCCCGCTTATGCGCAAGCTTGCCGACGCCGGCGTCAGGCTCGCACTGCCGGTTGTGGTCGGGCGCGGCAAACCGCTCGTGATGCGCGCTTTTGCGTTTGGCGACACATTGGCCTCGGGTGTCTGGGGTATCCGCGAACCCAAGCCGGATGCAGCCGAAGTGTTTCCGGACGTGTTGCTGGTGCCGCTGCTTGCATTCGATCGTCGCGGGAACCGGATCGGATACGGTGGAGGGTACTACGACCTCACGATCACCGCCTTGCGGGCACGACAGCCAATTCTCGCGGCAGGGGTCGCGTTTGCCGAGCAGGAGCTAATAAAAGTGCCCACGGGCCCTCGCGACGCTCGCCTCGACCTGGTGCTGACCGAGCGCGAGGTCATCCACTGCGGGAGGGCGTGACCCGTGCGGATTCTGTTCATCGGCGACATCGTGGGCCGAAGCGGGCGCACAATCGTGCGCCAGCGCGTGCCGGACCTGGTGCGCGCGTGGAAGCTCGACTTCGTAGCGGCAAACGGCGAAAACGCCGCCGGGGGTTTCGGGATCACCGAGGCGATCTATGATGAGTTCGTCGATGCGGGCATTGATGTCATTACCGGCGGCAATCATTCCTGGGACCAGCGGGAGGCCTTGGTCTTCATCGAGCGCGCGCCGAAGCTTCTGCGGCCCGCGAATTTTCCCGCCGGCACGCCGGGTCGCGGGGCCGCGGTGCTCAATGCCAGGAACGGCGCGCGGGTGCTCGTCGTCAATGCGATGGGCCGCATCTTCATGGACCCGCTCGATGATCCTTTCGCTGCGGTCGACCGCGAGCTTTCCGCATGCCCGCTTAAAGGCTGTGCCGACGTCGTCATCGTGGACATTCACGCCGAAGCCACCAGCGAGAAACAGGCGATGGGACATTTCTGCGATGGCCGCGCGAGCCTGGTCGTCGGCACCCACACCCATGCGCCCACTGCCGATCATCAGATACTGTCGCATGGTACGGCCTTTGTCTCCGATCTTGGGATGAGCGGCGACTACGATTCCATCATCGGGATGGACAAGGACGAACCGCTGACGCGATTTCTGCGCAAAATTCCGGGCTCCCGCTTCGAGCCGGCCATGGGCGAAGCGACGCTTTGCGCACTTGCGGTCGAAACCGACGACGCGACCGGGCTGGCGCTGCGCGTCGGCGCGGTACGGCTCGGCGGCCGGCTCGAACAGACGAAGCCGACGTTCTGGGATTAATCCTGGATGAGTCGTGTTCAGAGGATTTGGTATTCATCGGGCGTCCTTGTCGCTCTCGCGCAGAACGCTCGCTTATGACCGCTGAGACTGCGCCGCTCGTGGTTGTCGTTGCCCGTGCAAATGGAGCGGGCAAGTCGACGGCTGCACCCTCGCTGCTGAGAGATTCCTTCGGAGTCACTGAATTCATCAACGCCGATACGATTGCGGCCGGGCTATCCGCGTTTCGGCCAGCTTCGGTAGCGATTGCGGCGGGACGAATCATGCTCGAACGAATGCGGCACTTAACGGTCACCCGGAAGAATTTCGCGTTCGAGACCACACTGGCAAGCCGCACCCTCGCGCCTTGGCTCGCCGCCTTGCAGCGGGACGGCCACCATGTACATCTGCTGTTCCTTTGGCTCAAGAGTGACGAACTCGCGGTGACTCGTGTCACGGAACGCGTGCGGCTCGGCGGTCATGACGTTCCGGCTGAGGTGGTTCGCCGGCGTTATAGGGTAGGTTTGCAAAACCTATTTCGGATCTACATGCCACTCGTAGACAGCTGGCAATTGTACGATAACTCGGAAGGCCCGGATCCGGTGCGGATCGCTGCCGGAGACCGTTATTCCGTCCGTAAGATCAGTGATGTGAGGACATGGCGGAATTTGGAGGAGTCCTATGGTCAATGAGGAGGCGGACTCTCGTTCTCTGATCGAGCGCGTTAAGGACGCTGATTTGGTTCAGCGAGCGCTCGCGCGCGCATTTCGCGAGGCAATATTGCGCCATAAGCAAGCCGGAAATCCCATATGCGTGTGGCGTGAGGGACAGGTGGTATGGATTGCCCCGGAGGACATTCAGATTCCAGACGAACCAAAATGAATGTCGGCGGGGTCCCCTATTCTGGATTTCAGGTGCGGTGCATCCTATAACAGGCGCCGCGCTTTTCCGGCCGGTCCGTCGCCAGAATGCGTTCGCCCTCCGGCACTCTCATGAGGATGCGCATCTCAAGCAATCGATCAGGACGACGACGACCATGGCTGGGCATTCGCAGTTCAAGAACATCATGCACCGCAAGGGGCGGCAGGATGCGGCGAAATCCAAGCTGTTTGGCAAGCTGGCGCGCGAGATCACGGTTTCCGCCAGGTTGGGGCTGCCCGACCCCGCAATGAACCCCCGCCTCCGGGCGGCCATCCTCGCTGCGCGCGCCGAGAACATGCCCAAGGACAACATCGATCGGGCGATCAAGAAGGCCGTGGGCGGCGATGCCGAGAGCTACGACGAAATCCGCTATGAGGGGTACGGCCCGGGTGGCGTTGCGGTCATCGTCGAGGTGTTGACCGACAACCGCAACCGCACTGCCGGGGAGGTGCGCGCGACCTTTACGCGGTCAGGCGGCAATCTCGCCGAGACGGGCGCGGTCTCGTTCATGTTCGACCATGTCGGACTCGTCGAATATCACGCCAAGGTTGCCAGTGCCGAAACCTTGCTGGAAGCCGCAATCGATGCCGGCGCGGAGGATGTCGTATCGAGCGAGAGCGGGCACGAGATCTATACCACGCAGGATACGCTGCGCGAAGTGGCAAAGGCGTTGGAGCTCAAGTTCGGGGAGCCGCGCAAGGCGGCCCTGGTATGGAAGCCGCAGAACACCGTGACCGTGAACGACGAGCAGGGCGAGAAAGTACTCCGATTGATGGAGGTGCTCAACGAGCACGATGACGTCCAAAACGTCTACGCAAATTTCGAGGTCTCCGATGCGCTCATGCACAGGCTCAGTGCGTAACTGCTCCGGATGATCGGGATCCCATCTATGCGTGGCCCGCGCTCGGGGTTATCAACGGCGCAATCATGCTCCGGTCGATTCGCATTCTCGGCATCGACCCCGGGCTTCGCCGCACGGGGTGGGGCATGATTGCGGTCGAGGGCACCCGCCTGCGCTTTCTTGCCTGCGGGTCGCTTGCCACCGACGAAAGGGAGACGCTCGCGGCGCGGCTCCTCGCCATTCATCAAGGCTTGAGCGAAATTGTTAAGGCGCACGCGCCGCACGAAGCGGCAGTCGAGAAGACTTTCGTCAACAAGAATGCGGCCGCAACCCTCAAGCTTGGCCAGGCGCGCGGGATTGCCATGCTGGTCCCCGCCATCGCCGGCCTCCCTGTGGCGGAATACGCGCCCAACCTGGTGAAAAAGACCATCGTCGGTACCGGCCACGGCGAGAAGGGGCAGGTGCGCATGATGATCGGCGTGCTGCTGCCGAAAGCCGATGCGCCATCGGACGATGCGGCGGACGCGCTTGCGATCGCGGTGTGTCACGCGCACCATCGCAATGGCGGGATGCGCAACGGCGAGCTGCCCGGCGCGAGGGGGCGATGATCGGCAAGCTCAAGGGGGTCATCGATTCCTACGGCGAGGATTGCATCATCCTCGACGTGAACGGCGTGGGCTATCGCGTGCATTGCTCGGCACGCACGTTGCAGGAATTGCCCGCGACGGGGCAACCCGCGACGCTCGCCATCGAGACGCATGTTCGCGAAGATCAGATCCGGCTGTTTGGTTTCTTGACGGAGGTCGAGCGCGAATGGTTCGGCTTGCTGCAAACGGTGCAGGGCGTCGGCGCCAAGGTCGCGCTCTCGGTGCTGGGAACCCTTAGGCCTGCGGATCTCGCTTCCGCCATCGCCATGCGCGACAAGGCCATGGTGGCGCGCGCCCCCGGGGTCGGCCCAAAGGTGGCAGAGCGCATCGTCACTGAGCTCAAGGACAAGGCGCCGGCCTATGCCGGGATAGACCCGTCGGTGGTCCGCCTCTCCGGCGCAGTCGAGGAGAAGCGCGCGCCCCAGCCACTCGCGGATGCGGTCTCGGCGCTCGTCAACCTGGGCTACGGTCAGCCCCAGGCCGCATCCGCCATCGCCGCGGCAGCGCGCAACGCGGGCGCAGCCGCGGATGCCGCGAGCCTGATCCGGCTTGGGCTCAAGGAGCTCGCGAAATGAGGCGCGAACACTCCCCATGCTGAGCGGTCGGGATCACGAGCTGATTGCGGCAGCGACTCAAGCCATCACGCAGCGGTATCGCAATGATTGGCAGGAAGTAGGTGCCGCGTTGCGCACCCGCGACGGCCGCATCTACACCGGGGTCAATCTTGATGCCTATTTGGGCCGGATGGCGGTGTGCGCTGAAGCGGTAGCGCTCGGGCGCGCGGTGACGGAGAGGGGCGAGACCGGCATCGAGACCATCGTGGCGGTGCGACATCCCGAGCCGCTGGAGCCTGATCGCTCCATACGCGTCGTCTCGCCCTGCGGCAGCTGCCGCGAGCTCATTTGGGATTACGACCGCAACGCTCGCGTCATTGTGCCCACTGCTAACGGGCCCGCCATCTCGGCCATCGGCGAGCTGTTGCCGAACAAATATAGCCGCGAGCGGACCCTGTGAGGAACATTTGAGCTCGGCCCCGAGGCTGGTGAGTGCCGAACGGCGCGACGAAGACAACGCCGACGGCTCGTTGCGTCCGCAACGTCTGACTGAGTTCATCGGCCAGCAGCAGGCGCGCTCGAACCTGTCCGTCTTCATCGAGGCCGCGCGGGCGCGCCACGAGGCGCTCGATCACGTGCTGTTCGTTGGCCCGCCCGGACTCGGCAAGACCACGCTCGCCCAGATCGTGGCGCGCGAGCTCGGTGTCAACTTTCGTGCAACCTCGGGGCCGGTGATTGTCAAGGCCGGAGACCTTGCGGCGCTGCTCACGAATCTCGAGGAGCGCGACGTGCTGTTCATCGACGAGATCCACCGGCTCAATCCGGCAGTGGAGGAGATTCTCTATCCCGCGATGGAGGATTTTCAGCTCGATCTGATTATCGGACAGGGGCCGGCGGCACGCTCCGTCAAGATCGATCTGGCGAAATTCACGCTTATTGGCGCGACGACGCGTGCGGGCCTCCTCACCAA
This sequence comes from Xanthobacteraceae bacterium, assembly GCA_036513475.1. GTDB lineage: Bacteria > Pseudomonadota > Alphaproteobacteria > Rhizobiales > Xanthobacteraceae > VAZQ01. The sequence continues at coordinate 60,570 of DATBYX010000475.1, forward strand.
TCCGCTCCGCGATCGGTTCGGCATTCCGGTACGCTTGAATTTCTATTCCGAGACCGAGCTCGAACAGATCGTCAATCGCGGAGCGCGGGTGCTTGGAATTGGCATGAGCCCAGATGGCGCCAACGAGATTGCGCGCCGTGCCCGCGGCACCCCGCGCATCGCGGGGCGGCTGTTGCGGCGGGTGCGCGATTTTGCCTCGGTTGCCGGGGCCGATGTGATCGATCGGCAAGCGGCGGACCGCGCGCTGATCGAGCTGGAAGTGGATGCAGCCGGGCTCGACGCCATGGATCGGCGCTATCTCTCAACCATTGCCCAGAACTACGGCGGGGGGCCGGTCGGTATCGAGACCCTCGCCGCCGCGCTCTCCGAGCCGCGCGACGCGATCGAGGAAATTATCGAGCCTTTCCTGATCCAGAAAGGGCTGCTGCAGCGTACCCCGCGTGGCCGGTTGCTCACGTCGCATGCCTTTCGGCACCTTGGTCTTGCCGAGCCCGCGCGGGATCCCTCACAGTTTCAGCTGTTCGACCCTTCCGAGGAGCAGTAAAAAGCGTGCGCGTTATCGACGGTCGCATGGACATCGACGAAGAATTTCGAAGATGACCAATCCGGCTCCGGTAACGCTCGACGGCGCGCTACGCGACGGTCGTCATCTGATGACGGTGCGGGTTTACTACGAGGATACGGATTTCTCCGGCATCGTCTATCACGCCAACTATCTGCGGTTCATGGAACGGGGCCGCACCAATCATTTGCGCCTGCTCGGCACCGGTCATCGCGCATTGTTCGACGAGGCGGAGCGGGAGACGCCGGGTTTCGCTTTCGTGGTGCGATCGATGCGCATCGAATTCCTCAAGCCGGCGCGCATGGACGATGTGCTCGACATCATCACCGTCCCGCAGGAGGTGAAGGGGGCCTCGATCACGCTGCATCAGCAGATCCTGCGCGCCGACGAGCTCCTGGTGGATGCGCAGGTGCGCGTGGCGTGCGTCTCCGGCGGCCGGGCGCGACCGATCCCCAAGGCCCTGCGCCTCGCCATGCTGGCGAATGAGGCAGATGCCGCAGAACATTTGTGAGCCGGGTCTCCCGCGGGCGAGTACGCCCTAGTTTGGACACCTTTCATCGGGAAGCCGTATGCGGACCGTTGGGAACGGCACGATCATTGCGCTTTCGGGTCTTCGGCTGCGGGCCATAACGTGGCTTGGCGTGCCGGCTTTCGCCGCCGCGAGCCGCTTGCGGCGGCGAGGCAGCAGGTTCCGGAGGGAGTCAGGTCCAGACCGAAGGAAGAGCCGGAAGGAACTGCGATGCCGTCCGCCGCGCCGATTTCGATCTGGGATCTTTTTCAGAACGCAGACATCATCGTCAAATTGGTGATGGTCGGGCTGCTGATTGCCTCGATCTCGGTATGGGCGATCGCCATCGAGAAGTTCATGCTGTATTCGCGCACGCGGCGCGCCATGGATGCTTTCGAGCAGGCATTCTGGTCCGGACAGTCGCTGGAAGAGCTCTACCGCTCCCTCTCCTCCCGGCCGAGCCATTCCATGGCGGCCCTGTTCGTAGCGGCGATGCGGGAATGGAAGCGGAGCCTCGAGGGGCATGCGCGTTCTTTCGCGGGCCTGCAGGCGCGTATCGAGAAGGTGATGGACGTGACCATCCAGCGGGAAATTGCGCGGCTTGAACGCTACCTCCTGGTGCTGGCCACCATCGGGTCGGCTGGACCCTTTGTCGGCCTGTTCGGGACGGTGTGGGGCATCATGACCAGCTTTCGCGCCATTGCCGGCCAGCAGACCACCTCGCTCGCGGTGGTTGCCCCCGGCATTGCGGAAGCCCTGTTCGCGACCGCAGCAGGGCTCTTCGCCGCCATACCCGCGACCATTTTGTACAACAAGTTCGTGTCGGACGTGAACAAACAGGCGCAGCGCCTGGAAGGGTTCGCTGACGAATTTGCCGCAATTCTGTCGCGGCAGATCGATGAGCGGGGATGAGGACGTGGGGATGTGGAGGTCGAGATGGGGATGAATACGGGCGCGAATGTGGCGGCCGGGCGGCGGCACCGTCGCCGTCCGGTAATGGCGGAGATCAACGTGACGCCGATGGTCGATGTCATGCTCGTCCTGTTGATCATTTTCATGGTCTCGGCACCGCTGCTTACTGTCGGAGTTCCGATCGACCTGCCGCGAACGCAAGCCAAGAGTCTCGACCAGGACAAGGAGCCGTTAACCGTCTCAGTGAATGTAAAGGAGCAAGTCTACCTGCAAAACACCGAGATTCCCCTGGACGAGGTTGTGCCGAAGCTGAAGGCCATTACCGATGCGCGCGGCGGGGCGGACGAGCGCATCTACGTGCGCGGCGATCGCCAGGTCGATTATGGGACTGTCATGAAAGTGATGGGCCGCATATCGGCCGCCGGATTCCGCCGCGTGGCCTTGGTAACGGAGACCGAGCAGGGCCCGGCGCGTTGATCGTTTGACGACGAGGTAATGAGGACGTCCTATACCATATCGGCCATCGGCCATGCGGCGGTGTTGCTGTGGAGCGTTTGGTCGCTCGCAGCAAGACCGCTTACGATATCCGCGAGCGACTCCTTGCCGGTCGATATCGTGACGGCGACCGAGTTCTCGCAGATCACCAAAGGAATGAAGAGCGCTCCTCAAACCGAGGCTCCGAAGCCGCTGGTAGAAAAAGTCGCCGAGGCAAAGCCGGTAGAAGACACGAGCGCAAAGCTGGTCGAGAAGAAAGAGGTAAAGGCTGCGCGCGAGACGCCGCCCAGCCCGGAGGTGAAGCCGGTCGAGGAGAAACCCAAGGAGCCGAAGCAAGCTGAGGCCAAAGTCGATCCCATTGCCGAGGCGCTGACCAAGGAAGACCCTAAGCACCAGCCGAAGAAGGCCGAAGCCAAGCCGCAGCCGCCCACGCCGCCCAAGAAGCCGGCGCCCCCGGCACCGAAATTTGATCCGAAGCAGGTCGAGGCCCTGCTCGACAAGCGCAATGCCACGCGCCTCGCCGCCGCGGGCGAGACTCTCAACAGTAACCCCGGGCTCGGATTACCCAACGGCCAGGCAACGCAGCTATCGCAGAGCGAGCTCGACGCCTTGCGCGCCCGGTTGCGTGAGCTCTGGAATCCGCCGCTGGCTCCGAGCGATCCGGAGGAGTTGGTCGTCGTTGTGGAGGTCAAATTCCGGCCGGACGGCACCGTCGAGGGCCAGCCGCGGGTGTTGAGCAGCGGTAGAACCCCGATGGCGGCGGCGGCTCGCGACAGCGCCGTGCGCGCGCTCTTGCGCGGCCAGCCCTTCACGATGTTGCGACGCGAGCATTATGACCTCTGGAAAGACATCGAGATCAAGTTCGATCCGCGCGAGATGATTCGCGGCTAACCACAAGCGTATGAAGAGTGGGGATTTGTCCGCAGATGATGTCCTTGTCTGTCAGTCTCACGCGACGAAAAGTGATGACGCTGGGTGCCGGCGTCGCGGCTGGCGCGATCGGGACGCTGCCGGTCGAGCGCGCGCTCGCAGTGCTCAAGCTCGACGTCACTCAAGGCAACGTGCAGCCGGTACCGATCGCGATTCCGGAATTCATCGCGGTCGCAACGCAGGATCCGGCTCTCGGGCGCAACATCAGCCAGATCATCGGCGCCAATCTGCAGCGCTCCGGACTGTTTGCCCCGATCGATCCCGCTGCCTTCATCGAGAAATTCACGACCATCGATACGTTGCCGCGCTTTCCCGATTGGCGGCTGATCAACGCTCAGGCGCTGGTCACCGGTCGCGTGACCCAAGGCGAGGGCCGGCTGAAGGCGGAGTTTCGGCTGTGGGATGTATTTGCCGGCCAGCAGCTCCACGGCCAGCAGTACACGACGACGGCCGATAACTGGCGCCGCATCGCTCATATCATCTCCGACGCGATCTATGAGCGGCTCACCGGAGACAAAGGCTATTTCGACAGTCGCGTCGTGTTCGTCGACGAATCCGGTCCAAAGGAGCGTCGCATCAAGCGCTTGGCGCTCATGGATCAGGATGGCGCGAATGTACGTTATCTCACGCGGGGCGATGACCTCGTGCTCACGCCGCGCTTCTCGTCCTCGGCCGATACCATCACTTACATGTCCTATGGTCAGGGGGACCCTCGGGTTTACTTGATGAACATCGAGACCGGGCAGCGCGAGATTGTCAGCAATTTTCCCGGTATGACTTTCAGCCCGCGGTTTTCGCCCGACAGCCAGCGCGTCATCTTCAGCCTGCAGCGCGGCGCCAATTCAAACCTTTTCGTCATGGACTTGCGATCAAAGGCGACAACGCGCCTGACCGATACGCAGGTGATCGACACCGCACCATCCTATTCGCCGGATGGATCGCATATTTGTTTCGAGTCTGACCGCGGCGGCAAGCAGCAGATCTATGTGATGGCCGCGGACGGCGGAGGGGCCCAGCGCATCAGCTTTGGGGATGGCGTCTATTCGACCCCCGTCTGGTCGCCGCGGGGCGACTACATTGCTTTCACCAAGCAGGCGGAAGGCCGGTTTGCCATTGGCATCATGCGCACCGACGGTTCCGGGGAGCGCATCCTCACCGAGGGCTATCACAATGAGGGGCCAACCTGGTGTCCGAACGGCCGTGTGATCATGTTCTTTCGCGACCCCGGCGGGAATGCCGGACCAGGGCTCTTCACCGTGGATGTGACGGGACGCAACGAGCAGCCGGTCAAGACGCCGAGTTATGCCTCTGATCCTTCCTGGTCGCCGCTGCTGCAATAAGCATGGGAGCGAGGCGGGGGGAGGTGAAGGGGGCCAAGAAGGCGCCGCATTCATCCTCTATTAACCAATATAAAGGGTTTCGGGTTTTTCCTGCGTTTGTCGGAACGGGGCAACACTCCGGCAAGCTTGCCAACAACTTTGGCTTAACCACGCAGCTGCTAGACCTGCACCCTGTCCGGTAACGCGGCAACAAAGGGGGCACCGGAATGACGAAAGCTGTTGGACGTGCCATCCAGTGGGCAGCGCTCGCCGGCGCTCTGGCTGTTGCCCTTGGCATGGGAGGGTGCGCGAACACCCCCAATGTGTCCCAGGCCGCCGGTATGGCGACGCCGGGAAGCCAGCAGGACTTTGTCGTCAATGTGGGCGACCGGGTCTTCTTCGAATCGGACTCTACCGAGCTGACATCGCAATCCGTTGCGACCCTGGAGAAGCAGGCGCAGTGGCTTCAGGCCTACGGCCAATACACGTTCACGATTGAAGGGCATGCCGATGAGCGCGGCACCCGCGAGTACAACATCGCGCTTGGCGCTCGCCGCGCGCAGACGGTGCGCGACTATCTCGCGTCGCGCGGGGTGAACGCGCAACGCATGCGGACGATCTCGTACGGCAAGGAGCGTCCGGTCGCGGTCTGCAACGACATTTCCTGCTGGTCTCAGAACCGGCGGGCCGTGACGGTGCTCAACACCAGTTCCTGAACGAGATAGGGTTACGGGGGAAGGGGACAGCCGGCGCCTTCGGGCGCCGGTTGCATTTCGCACAGTCACAATTTGGACGCAGGGATTCGTATGGTATCTCGCAACTTCAACTGCGCCATGAAGCTAATGACTCGCTTTGTCCCTCGACGGGCATCCGCGCTCGCTCTCATGGTGGCCTTTGCTGCTGGTGCGAATCTTTCCCCGGCATGGGCCCAGGACAGCGAGCCCCCGGGTTTGTTGAACCTGTTCTTCGGCGGAAGCGAACGCATATCTGGCGAACGCAACGCTCCATCGCAAGCGTTGGAGCGGACCGCGCAGGTTGGCGGACCCGATCTCGTGCTTCGTCTTGAGCGCCTCGAAGCTCAGATCAGGCAGCTCACTGGAACGATCGAGCAGCTGCAGTTCCGCAACCAGCAGCTCGAGTCTCAAGTCCGCCGCATGCAGGAGGATGCCGAGTACCGCTCGCAGGAATCTGCTCCTCGTGGGGCGCCACGATCGCCGCCGCCGCAAGCGCGCTCACAAGCTGCCCCGCTGTCATCGGCGTCTGGTGCAATGGTTGCTCCTGCCCGACGCGGGGATGCGTTCGATCCGACGCTCAATCCGGCTGCGCCGGGGGCGCCGCGGAGCTTGGCCGCGAACTCTCCTGGGCCGCACCCAGGTCCAGGTGACATGGCGGACGCGTCTCTGGCTACACCGGTGCACCCGGGCGCCGGAGCTACACTTGCCACGCTTCCGCCCTCGCAGAACCCGAAAGACGAGTTCGATCTCGCGTACGGCTACGTTCTGCATCGGGACTACGCCCTCGCCGAGGACAGCTTCCGCAATTTCTTGAGCAAGTATCCGAGCGATCGATTGGCGGGCGACGCGACCTTCTGGCTTGGCGAAAGCCTGTTTCAGCGCCAGCGGTTTCGTGACGCGGCAGAAGCGTTCCTCAACGTCTCGACCAAATTTGAAGCCAATCCGCGGGCGCCGGATGCGCTGCTTCGACTTGGCCAATCGCTTGCGGCGCTCGGCGAGAAGGAAGCGGCCTGCGCCTCCCTGGGTGAGGTCATGCGCAAGTTTCCGCGGGCGTCGGCCGGGGTAAAGCAGGGCGTCGAGCGAGAACAGAAGCGTGTCCGCTGCTAAGGATGCGCAACCTGTTTCCGCGGCCGAGGCGAACAAGCTCTTTAAACCACTCGCGCGGGCTTCTGCCCTCGTCCTGGCGGTCTCCGGGGGCGCCGACTCCACTGCGCTTCTTGTCCTGGCGGAGCGCTGGCGCGCTGCTCGCAAAACTGGACCAACCCTCGTCGCTGTGACGATTGATCATGGACTGCGCCCGGTATCGGCCGCCGAAGCACGCGCGGTGAAACGTCTGGCGCGCCGGCTCGGCGTGCGACACCGCACTTTACGCTGGAGCGGCCAAAAGCCGAAAACCGGGCTGCAACAGGCCGCGCGGATCGCACGCTATGGATTGCTTGCAGCCTTTGCTCGCACTGTGCGGGCCAATCACATCCTTACCGCGCATACCCTGGATGATCAGGCCGAGACCGTGTTGATCCGCATGTGTCGTGGGAGCGGCATCAGCGGCCTTGGCGGCATGAGAAGCGTGACATCTCTGGCGGTTACCCCATCCTCTACGCATGCAGCGCGGCGAACGCTAAGCCGTTCCCGGCGCAGTCCAGGCCTGGTGCAGAGCTGTTCCGCGCACCCCCTTCATCCGGCGGGCGGCCCCATGCGGCCCAACTTGCAGCCGACGACGCGTGGCGACAAGGCGGGCGGAGAACTGTTGCTGGTGCGCCCTTTCCTGGGAATCGCGAAGGCGCGGCTCATTGCAACGCTGCAAGCGGCTGACATTCCCCACGTTGAGGACGCTTCCAATCGCGATCCGCGCTTTGCGCGCTCGCGGCTACGCGAACTGATGCCCGCGCTCGCCCGCCAGGGTCTTGATGCGGGTCGGCTTGCGCTCTTTGCGCGCCGCGTGCAGCGGGCTGAAACCGCGCTGGAGGCTGCGGTCGATGTTGCTGCGGCGCGCGTGGCGCGCAGAGGTTTCGCAAATGCGGCGGCAGTTACGCTTGATGCAGGGAGTTTCTTCAAGCTGCCCCAGGAGATCGCGGTTCGGCTGCTCGCGCGCTCCCTCGCGCAGACCGGTGACGAGGGGCAAGCGCAACTCGGAAAACTCGAAGCCTTGTACGAGACGCTCGCGACGGCACGGGAGGCCGGCAGCGCCCGCCTGCGCCGCACCCTCGCTGGCGCCATGGTGACCCTGAACAAGGCCGAGCTGACCGTTGAGACGGCGCCCCCCCGGCGGCGGGGCCCCATAGGGCCCCAATGGGCCGAGTCCCCCCAATTAGTCCGAAAATAAAGATGAATCCCGTTCTCTTGGCAGAAGGGTGCGCGGCACATAAATTGTGACCGCGAGGGACGCGAATCGGTCGTAACTTGCGGGTAGTATGGCTGGGGTAGGGATGACCCACGGCCAAGTTAGGACAAGGGATGAATGCCAATCTGCGCAACTTCGCCCTGTGGGTGATCATCGTCCTTCTGCTGCTCGCCCTTTTCACGCTGTTTCAAAACCCGGGTCAGCGCACCAGCGCCCAAGACATCTCCTTCTCGCAGCTTCTCAGTGAGGTCGATCAAGGCCGGGTGCGCGATGTCTTGATCCAAGGGCCGGAAATCCATGGCACCTTCACCGACGGCCGCAGCTTTCAGACCTACGCTCCGAATGACCCCAGCCTGGTGCAGCGGCTCTATGGCAAGGGCGTCTCCATTACCGCCCGGCCGCAGCAGAACGACGTGCCCTGGTTTGTCTCGCTGCTGGTGTCGTGGCTCCCCTTCATTGCCCTCATCGGGGTGTGGATTTTTCTCTCTCGGCAGATGCAGGGTGCGGGCGGCAAGGCTCTCGGCTTCGGTAAGAGCCGGGCCAAGCTTTTGACCGAAGCCCACGGGCGCGTCACCTTCGAGGACGTGGCCGGCGTGGACGAGGCCAAGCAGGACCTGCAGGAAATCGTCGAGTTCCTGCGCGACCCGGGCAAGTTCCAGCGCCTCGGAGGGCGCATCCCCCGCGGCGTGCTGTTGGTCGGCCCGCCTGGGACGGGGAAGACGCTGCTCGCGCGCGCGATCGCCGGGGAAGCGAACGTGCCGTTCTTCACGATCTCAGGGTCAGACTTTGTCGAAATGTTCGTGGGCGTGGGCGCCTCGCGCGTGCGCGACATGTTCGAGCAGGCGAAGAAGAACGCGCCCTGTATCATTTTCATCGACGAGATCGACGCGGTCGGGCGACACCGCGGAGCGGGGCTCGGCGGCGGCAACGACGAGCGCGAGCAGACGCTCAATCAGCTGCTGGTCGAGATGGATGGGTTTGAAGCGAACGAGGGCATCATCCTCATCGCGGCGACCAACCGGCCTGACGTGCTCGATCCGGCCTTGTTGCGGCCCGGTCGTTTCGACCGCCAGGTGATCGTACCGAATCCGGACGTGGTCGGCCGCGAGCAGATCCTCAAAGTGCACGTGCGCAAGGTGCCTCTTGCGCCCGACGTCAATCTCAAGACCATCGCCCGCGGCACGCCCGGCTTCTCCGGCGCCGATCTCATGAACCTGGTGAACGAGGCCGCCTTGATGGCGGCGCGGCGCAACAAGCGCATGGTGACCCAGGTCGAGTTCGAGGACGCCAAGGACAAGGTGATGATGGGGGCCGAACGCAAATCCCTTGTCATGACCGAGGAGGAGAAGCTGCTCACCGCTTATCACGAGGGCGGACATGCCATCGTCGCGCTCAACGTCAAGGCGACGGATCCCGTGCACAAGGCCACAATCATTCCGCGCGGCCGGGCTCTCGGAATGGTCATGCAGCTGCCAGAGCGCGACAAGCTTTCCATGAGCCTCGAGCAGATGACCTCGCGGCTTGCCATCATGATGGGCGGGCGCGTCGCCGAGGAGCTCGTCTTTGGCCGGGAAAAGGTGACTTCGGGTGCCGCCTCCGACATCGAACAGGCGACCAAGCTCGCGCGCATGATGGTGACGCGCTGGGGCTTGTCCGAGCAGCTTGGCACCGTTGCTTATGGCGAGAACCAGGACGAAGTCTTCCTCGGCTATCAGGTCGCGCGCCAGCAGAACGTCTCGGAGGAGACGAGCCGCAAGATCGATGGGGAGATCAAGCGTCTGGTCGAGGCCGGGTTTGGTGAAGCCCAGGATATTCTCGAGCGCAAGCGCGCCGACCTCGAGCTGCTCGCCAAAAGTCTGCTCGAATTCGAGACGCTCACGGGCGATGAGATCAAGGACCTGCTTGCCGGCAAGCGGCCGAACCGGGAATCCGTGATCGAGCCGGTGGCACCGCGCGGCTCCGCCGTGCCGCCAGCCGGCAAACCGCGCCCCCGCCCGGATACCGGCGGCCTCGAGCCCCAGCCGCAGGCGTAGTCTCAGGCCCGACCTATTATCAGGTTTCCGAGCCGATCGGTTCGGCCGCTGAATCCCGGCTCGATCACCGTGGTGGCATCGGGCTGCTCGAGGATGGCGGGCCCCTCGATGATGCTGCCCGCCGGCAGATCGAGCCGTGACCAGATCTGTGTTTGACGCCACCCGCCGTCGAACCAGACCTGTCGCTCCCCGAGCTGTGCTTTCTCCAGCGATGATGACGGGTGCGGGGAAAATGCCGCAGCATCGAAAACCGGCCGCCGCCCGATTGCCGTTGCGCGCAACGACATGATGCCCACGGGCAGGCCCGGCAAGAGCCGGCTGAAGGCGGCGGAATAGGCCTGCTCGAAGGCGGTGCGTATCGCGGCTTGCGTCAACGCAAGCGCACCATGGCTTGCGTCCGTCATGCCGATCGGGACGGCGAGCGTATGCGTCTGTCCGAGGTAGTACATGTCGAGCTCGTAGAGAATCTCGGCGCGCTGGGTCGGCATGCCGGCGCTGGCGACGACGGCGTTGGCTGCCGCCCCGGCGATGCGCAGGCGCCGTTCGAGATCCGCAGCATCCAATCTATCGAGCATGAGGTTCACGGTCTGCACCACGTCGTGCTTTAGATCGGCAATAGCGCAGCCCAGCGCCGAGGTAATTCCCGGCAATTTCGGCACCAGGGCGCACTTCAATCCAATCTCACGCATGAGGGCGCAGGCGTGCAGCGCGCCGCCGCCGCCAAACGGCATGAGGATGAAGTGATCGGGCTCATGCCCGCGCTCGATCGAGACAAGGCGTATGGCCCCGGCCATTTTGGCCTCCGCCACGCGCACGATGGCGTCCGCGGCTTCCGCAACTTCGAGACCGAGGCTCGCACCGACATGTGTCGCGATCGCTCGCTTGGCGGCCTCCACATCGAGTGCTTTGAGCTCACCGAGGGGGCGCAGCGCATTGATGCGACCAAGGACGAGCTGCGCATCGGTAAGCGTGGGGCGGGCGTTGCCATGGCCGTAGCAGGCGGGCCCCGGCACGGAGCCCGCGCTTTCCGGCCCGACCTGCAGCAGCCCGCCGCGATCGACGCAAGCGAGCGAGCCCCCGCCGGCCCCTATGGTCGTGATCTCGATCATGGGGGTGCGAATGACAATGCCGAAGTCGACGGTCGTCTGCGCCGCGATAGCGGCTTTGCCGCCGGTGATGACGCAAACATCGAAGGAGGTGCCGCCGAGATCGCAGGTGATGACGTTCTCGAAGCCGGCTGCTTGCGCGAGGGCCGTCGCCGCAACCACCCCCGCCGCGGGTCCGGAGAGCGCCGTGCGCACGGGAAACCTCCGCGCGCTCGCCGTGGACATCACGCCGCCGTTCGATTGCACGATATGCAGCCCGCCGCCGAAGCGCTGTGCCGCGAGCGATGTTTCGAGCTTGGCGAGGTAGGCGCCGACGACGGGCTGCAGGTAGGCATTGATGGCGGTGGTCGAGAAGCGCTCGAACTCCCTGATCTCAGCAAGGACCTCGTGCGAGGCCGTCACATTTTCGCTTGGCCACACCGCGCGAATCTCGGCGACCGCGCAGCGCTCATTCTCGGGATTGGCGTAGGCGTTGATGAAGAGAATCGCGAGACTTTGCGCCCCTTGCTCGAGCAGCAGCTTTGCCGCAGCCCTGACCTCGGCCGCGTCGACGCGGCGGCGAATTGTTCCGTCTGCGAGCGTTCGCTCGCCCACTTCCAGGCGCATGTCGCGGTCCACGAGCGGGATGAAGTCGCCCCAAAGTCCCCACACCCGGCGCCGGTCGCGGCGGCGCATTTCCAGCACATCGCGAAACCCGGCGGTCGTGACGATCCCGATCCTTGGCCCGCGCCGCTCGAGCAACGCGTTGGTGCCGACCGTCGTGCCGTGCACGATTGCGCCATCGGTGTTTTTTGCCTCGACGGCAGAAAGGCCGTTCAAAAAGCCGCGTGCTTCGTCGCCGCGATGCGAGGCCACCTTGCAGGTCCGGAAGCTGCGCGTGGCGGGATCCAGCAGAAACACGTCAGTGAATGTGCCGCCGACATCTACACCGATGACCCGCCCTGAACCGCTCATCGCGCCGCTTCAACGCGTGCGGTCAGCGTAGCCTCGCGGTCGAGCGTGCCGTCGTCATGCAGCACGACCTTGTAGTCCCGTTGCGCTGCCTCGGGCGTCACGTAGCCAAGCCGCATGTCGCGCATGACCCGCTCGGGATCGCGCATTGCCGGATCGCCGAAACCCCCGCCGCCCGGAGTTTCGAGCCGCACCTTGCGATTGCGGCGAAGACGCACATCCGTCACCTTGGAGACGAGCGGCGGCACAGCTTCACCGGCGTCCGTTTCGTAGAAGAAGCGATTGAGCGCAGCCGGCTTGCCGCCGTTGACACCGAACGGCGGATACTTGCCCCGCTCCCCCAGCAAGAAGACATCGGCACCGCTCTCGGCCAAGACCTCGATCTCGTAGATCGCGCCGAGCCCGCCGCGATGCCGGCCGGGGCCGCCCGAATCCGGCCGCAGCGCCCATTGCGTGAACATGACCGGATAGAGCGATTCCAGAATCTCGACCGGCGGTATCGTTGCGGTGGAGATCGGGTTGTTGCTGTGATTGAGGCCATCGCTCTCTGGATTGCCGCCGAGACCGCCGCCGAAGAAGCAGAACATCACCCACTTGCGGCCGTGCGCTCGCCAACCCGCAAGCGAGAGCGCATTGATGGTGGCGAACGGGCTCCCCTGCGCGCGCTCCGGCACGGCCTGGGCGAAGGCACCAAAAATAACGTCGATCACCCGCAAGATGGTTTCGGTATAGCCCCCGACCGGGCGCGGCGCCGATACCGCGAGCAGGGTCGTCTCGGGAATCACGAACTCGATCGGAGCGAGGCAGCCCGCGTTGGCCGGAACATCGGGGAAGAGATGCTTGAGCGCGACATAGCAGCAAGCAATGGTGGTCGAGCGCGCGATGTTGAGGGGGCCTTCGCAAGGCGGCGCCGAGCGCGAGAAGTCGAGACGCATGCGGTCCGCCGCAATGGTAAGGTCGAGCGCGATTCGGAGCGGCGCATCGCTCACGCCGTCATTGTCGAGGAAGTCGTCGCGGCTGTAGGTGCCATCCGGCAGCGCAGCAATATTGGCGCGCATCAGCGCCTGCGCGCGCGCGCTCAGCGCGGCGAGCGCCGCGCCGATGGTGTCGTCCCCATATTGATCTAGCAGCTCATGCAGGCGCCGCTCGCCAAGGTCGAGGGCGTTGAGCTGCGCGTTGAGGTCGCCCCAATTCGATTGCGCCACCCGAGAATTTGCAGCGAGGATGTCGATGATGTCGCTCTGCAGCACACCGCCGCGAACGAGCTTCACCGGCGGGATGCGGACGCCCTCCTGAAAACTTTCCGTTGCCTTCGGGTTGAAGTTGCCGGGCACATTGCCACCGATGTCGAGCCAATGCCCGACCGAAGCGAGCCAGGCGAAGACGCATCCCTTGCGCAGCAATGGACGCACGAGACGAAAATCGTTGAGGTGCGTCCCCCCATCATACGGGTCGTTGAAGAGAAAAGTGTCGTCCTCGGCAAGGTCACCGTCCCTAACGACTTTGTCGATGACGGCCTTGACCGCGAATGCCATCGCGCCGACAAAGATCGGCAGGCCGGATGTTCCTTGCACGAGCGTGGCGCCCGTCTGCGCGTGATAGATGCCATGGCAGGCATCATGCGCCTCGGCGATGATGGGATTGAACGCGGAGCGGTAGAGCGTCGCGTCCATCTCATCGGCGATCTGGACAAGCCGGCCGTTGAGGACCGCGAGCATAACGGGATCGATCATGGTTTATAGACCAAGATAGGCGCGGCTGAGCTTGGGATCATCCCAGATCTGCGTGGCGCTTCCGTGCATGATCAAGCTCCCGTTTTCGAGGACATAGGCGCGCTGCGCGAGCTCGAGCGTCTGCACCACGTTCTGCTCGACCAGGAGGACGGCGACGCCGTCGGCATTGATGCTCCTGATCAGGGAGAACAGGTCCTCGACGAGGACGGGAGATAACCCAAGCGAAGGCTCGTCCAGGATAAGGAGCTTCGGCTCCCCCATCAGCCCGCGCCCGATCGCCAGCATCTGCTGCTCTCCTCCGGAGAGCGTGCCGGCAAGCTGGGAGCGTCTTTCTTCGAGGCGTGGGAACAGCGTGTAGATCCGGCCGCGGTTCGCTTCCCGCCGTACGCGCGCGCGTCGATAGGAGCCGAGATCGAGGTTTTCCCGCACGGTGAGATTGGGAAAGATGCGGCGTCCTTCGGGGACATGAATGAGGCCGCACTCCACGATGTGTCCAGGTTCTGCGCCCGCAATGGATTCGCCGGCAAACCAAATAGTACCGCGCGACGGTCGCAGCACTCCCGAGATGGCGCGGTTGAGCGTTGATTTTCCTGCACCATTGGAGCCCAGCACGGCCGCGAGCTCGCCCTGTCCTACGCTCAGATCCACGGCGTGCAGAATTTCCCTGCCGGCGTAGCCTGCGCACAGACCGCTGACGACAAGGACAGGCTCAACCAAGGTCCCCTCCCGCCAGCTCATACCTCCCCCT
>DATBYX010000476.1:0-2731 GCA_036513475.1 Xanthobacteraceae bacterium
GCTGCAGGCTTCTGAGTTGCGATTCCGATATCGCCGTGGGTTCAATCGTCATCTATCCCGAGGGCGACGAAACCGAAATCGTGTGCACGTCGACCTGCACCTACGCGCTCCCGCCCCGCGCGAGCGAGGAGAGCTGAGCGCGAGCCTCGACTCCCTCATCTCTCGTTGCGCTGCACTCGCACCGACCCACTTCTGCTTCTGGCACCCAAGAGCCCCACCGGTCCCGCCGAGCGAATGGACGCTCTCCTTGTTGGCGGCGAGGGGTGCATCCGAGCTCACGCGCGCCTACAAAACCGCCCTTTTCATACGATTAATTGATTCCAGACCCGCACCAAGAGTCGAAACGGGACTTCGGATAATCGGACCTGATGTGTCCTTGAAAGGTTTCAAACGGAGTCCCCCTGCAATTTAAGAGTACTCTTCATCTAAAGGATAAATTGCGGGCGTAAACGGTCGCTAAGTGTATTCGTGGATTGCCGCGGTGCACGGCGACACACAGCGTAGTATCGAAAATTTCTTCGCAAAGATTTTCCCCGAAAAGTCTGCCGCTTCTGTGAAAAAGGGAGTCAGCCGTCCCCAATCGATGCGGGATTTGGCAGCGTTGACCATAGTCCGCTGGTTGAATCAAATCTCGAACCGCGGCGGAACAGCGAACCTGTGCGTTCGAGCTTTGCGAATGGCGCAAGCGCAAGCAAGTTGCACGGCGCACCATGCCCTATCGGCCCGTATATAGCGGTCATGGCTTCGGTGTTACGTCGACCTCGCCTACCCTAAGGCGGGGCGTGTGGAGGGATAAGGCGAGGTGCAACTGCAGGATCAATGGCCCGCAACCGCGGCCGTCGAAAGCCCGCTATCCGGGGCAAACCGGAAAACATGTGCTCATTCTGATGCTTACCGGGTTTTGAACCAAATGCAGACGTCTGCAAGTACCCCGCTGGACGACGGCCTACGTTTCTCAGGAATCATTCTCGTCGTCTGGGCGGGAATTCTGCTGACGCGATCAGCCGTGACTTTAGTCCGCCCCATCCTTAGATTTCTCATTGCTCAATCCGCTTGTTCCGTGGTCCAGCACCAAATACGCTAAACCCCCTAGATGCAGATTGGAGTTGGCTGCTTACCGAAGAGCGCGCCTGAATCGTTTCCTTGCTGGAGGCAGGAACGTGTCGCGATCTAGCCCATTATGGCCGGCGGTTCCGCGCATTGTCCTGCACTACGCGGTTGCGATCCTCGCGGTCGCCGCTGCTGTGGTCGCTGGGCTGCTGCTGGAGCACTTTCTTCAGGCCGCTCCGGTCGTGTCGTTGTTTCTGTGTATGATCCTGCTCGCCGCTTGGCTTGGCGGGGCCGGCCCGGGTCTGCTCGCGACTGCACTCTCCATTCTAGCTTTGGATTATTATTTCATTCCTCCACTGCACTCCTTTACCGTGGCGCCTCAGGAGTTGCCGCGCATCGTCCTTTTTGCGATCGCGGCTCTTTTCTCAGTTTGGGTTTGCGCGGCGCCAAGGCGGACGGCGGAATCGCTCCGACGGGCGCGCGACGAAAGGGAACTTCGCGATCTGATCGAAACAATGCCGGCGGTGGCGGTGGCTGCTCTGCCTGATGGCTCGCCCACATTCGTGAATAGACGCTGGACGGAATACACCGGGCTTTCCGCCGAGGACACCGTAGGCTCGGGCTGGAAGACTGCAATACACCCCGAAGACTTTGAGCGATGGTTGAAATTGTGGCGTGCCTGCTTGGCTACCGGCCAGCCATTCGAGGACGAGGTGCGTTTCCGCCGAGTTGCTGATGGGGAATATCGCTGGTTTTGGACTCGCGGTGTGCCACTGCGGGACAAGCAGGGCAACATCGCCGGGTGGTACGGACTCGGCATGGACATACAGGATCGCAAATACGCAGAGCAAGAGCGTGAGAGACTGCTCCAGCTAGAGCGGCAGGCCGAACGAGAGCTTCGGGTAACCATCGACACCATCCCGGCACTCGTGGCGCGATATCGGCCCGACGGCTCGCCCGATTTCGTCAATCAAACCTGGCAAACCTATATCGGTCTTTCGCAGGACAGCTTGCGGGGGCAACGCTGGGCGGTCGCGATCCATCCCGATGATCTCCCGAGGATTGATGCCGCTTGGCGCGCTCACCTGGCGACAGGGCAGCCGTTCGAAATGGAGCAGCGTCTCTGCCGAGCTGACGGCGAATATCGCTGGTTCTTGGTGCGCCGCGTGCCGCTGCGCAATGAGAACGGCGAGGTCATCAGCTGGTACGGAGTCGGCCACGATATAGAGGACCAGAAGCGGGCCGAGCACGCGCTGCAAACCGCGCACGCCGAGCTCACTCACGTTACGCGCGTGACCACGCTCGGAGAGATGAGCACGTCCATCGCGCACGAAGTAAACCAGCCGCTCACCGCGATTGCTACCAACGCAGAAGCGAGCTTACGGTGGCTGAGCCGCGATGTGCCGGATATCGAGGAGGCCCGCGCATCCATTGGCCAAGTCGTCAAAGACGCCCTTCGCGCCGGCGAGGTGATCCGCCGGATTCGCGACTTCTCGAAGAAGGCCGACCCGCAGATGACGCAACTCGACATCAACGGGGTCGTCGAGGAGGCGGTCACGCTGGTGCAGCACGAGGCGCTCCGGCATGGAGTGGCGATACGGCTCGAGCTCGCGTCGGGCCTTCCTCCGGTCCGTGGGGATCGAATCCAACTGCAGCAGGTGATCGTGAATCTTGCCATCAA
>DATBYX010000477.1:0-2318 GCA_036513475.1 Xanthobacteraceae bacterium
TCCAATGGCACGTTGCCGCTCAGCGGGATCACGGTCATCGAGCTCGGCCACAGCGTGGCGGCGCCGTATGCGTGCGAGATTCTTGGCGATCTCGGAGCCGACGTCATCAAGATCGAGAAAACTGACGGTGACGACGCGCGCAAATGGGCTCCACCTTACTGGGGCACCATGTCCGCGACCTTCCTGAGCTTCAACCGCAACAAGCGCTCCGTGGTCGTGAACCTCAGGGATCCCGCCGAGCGCGAGCGCTTGCGCCAGCTCATCATCGAGCGCGCCGATGTCGTCGTGCAGAACCTGCGGCCGGGCTCCGCGGCGGACTTTGGTCTCGATGCGCAGGCGCTCCGCGAGCTCAAGCCTTCGCTCATCTACTGCACCATTGGCGCGTTCGGAGCGAGCGGACCGCTGAAGGACCGCCCCGGCTACGATCCGCTGATGCAGGCCTTCGGCGGTGTCATGAGCGTGACGGGCGAGCCGCAGCAACGGCCGGTGCGCGCAGGCACTTCCATCATCGACATGGCGACCGGCATGTGGTCCGTGATCGGCGTGCTCTCTGCCCTCCTGCAACGACGCGACCACGGCCAAGGTTCGTCGATCGATACCTCGCTCTACGAAACGGCGCTCGGCTGGATGTGCTACCACGCGGCCAATTACCAAGCCTCCGGCGAGCTGCCGCAGCGACATGGATCGGGTGCTGCGATGATCGTGCCCTATCGCGGCTATCCGTCAAAGGATGGTTTCATCGTCATCGCCGCCGGCAACGACAAGCTGTTCGCCTCGCTTGCACGCGTGCTCGGCCATCCCGAGTGGATCGACGACGCACGCTTTCGCACCAATCCCGACCGGGTGAAGAACCAGGACGTGCTCTATGGCTGGATCGAGGAACTCATCGCAACGCGCACGACCCAGGAGTGGGCGGCCGTTCTGGACGAAGCCGGCGTGCCGAATGCGCCGACGCAGACCATTGCGGAGGTGCTGGAACATCCTCAGACCAAGGCGCTTGGAATCATGCAAAGCAGTCCGCAGGGCGACATCACGCTGGTCGGGCTGCCCATCTCGTTCGACGGTGTACGCCCGGCTTTCCGCCGTGCCCCGCCGGTGCTCGGCGCTCACACGGAGGAGATTTTCGGCAAAGGCGCCCCGGAGAACGAGCCGGCGCAGGCCGGGGCGAGGGCAGGGAGGATGCGATGAACGTAATCCAATCCGTGCCGGAAGAAGCGGTTCAGCTCAGCCTGGGCGAAAGCTATCCCGAGATCCGCGATCTGGTGCGCCGTATCTGCGCCGATTTTCCCGGCAGCTACTGGCGCAAGCTCGATAATGAGCAAGCCTATCCGGCGGAATTTGTGGACGCGCTGACAAAGGCTGGCCTGTTGGGGGCACTCATTCCCGAGGAGTATGGCGGCCTCGGCCTGCCGTTGAGCGCGGCCGCGGCGACGCTCGAGGAAATCCACGCTTGCGGCTGCAACGCCGGAGCCTGTCACGCACAGATGTACATCATGGGGACGCTGCTGCGTCACGGCAGTCCCGAGCAGAAAAAGAAATATCTCCCGGAAATCGCGGCGGGACGATTGCGGCTGCAAGCCTTCGGGGTGACGGAGCCGACCACGGGCACCGACACCACCAAGCTCAAGACTCGGGCGGAGCGGCGCGGCGACCACTATGTCGTCAACGGCCAGAAGGTTTGGACATCGCGGGCGCTGCAGTCCGATCTCATGCTCCTGCTCGCGCGCACCACGCCGCTCGATCAGGTGAAGAAAAGGAGCGAAGGCCTTTCGGTCTTCCTGGTTGATATCAAATCCTCGCTGGGGCAGGGGCTCGACATTAAGCCGCTGCCGGCCATGATCAATCACAACACCACCGAGGTGTTCTTTGATTCTCTTCACATCCCGGCCGAGAACCTGATCGGCCAGGAGGGGCAGGGCTTCCGCTACATCCTCGACAGCATGAATGCCGAACGCATCCTGATTGCCGCGGAATCGATCGGCGACGGGAACTGGTTCGTCGAGAAGTCAACGAAATATGCCACCGAGCGGATCGTGTTCGATCGGCCTATCGGCCGCAATCAGGGGGTCCAGTTTCCGATCGCCCGCGCCTATGCCGAGATCGAGGCGGCTGCCCTCATGGTCCGCAAAGCTGCCGCGTTGTTCGACGCGGGCCGCCCCTGCGGTCCCGAGGCTAACATGGGAAAGCTGCTCGGATCAGAAGCCGCGTGGCATGCCGGCGAGGCCGCCATGCAGTGTCATGGCGGTTTCGGCTTCGCGCGCGAATACGACATCGAGCGGAAATGGCGGGAGACTCGCTTGTTTCAGATCGCGCCGATC
>DATBYX010000478.1:0-6384 GCA_036513475.1 Xanthobacteraceae bacterium
GAAATGAGCATGAACACCTGGTCCTGATCGATCAGGCGGCGGATCACCGTTTGCGCCTCCTGCGGCGAGCCCGCATCGTCATAGGAGATGAAGTTGATCTTGCGGCCGTGAATGCCGCCCTTGTCGTTGACCTCCTTCGCCCACAGCCGCACGGCATCGCGCGCGGATTGCCCGAGCAGGGCCACCGGACCGCTCAGCGGCGTCCACATGCCGATGCGAATCTCGGTGTCGGTCACGCCCGTTTCCGCTCGCGCAACGGCGGTCGCGAGCAGGAGCAAACAGAAGGGCAGGACGGCCAACTGTGAGTTTCGGATTGCTTTCATAATGCACACTCCTGATCTCTGGTCGTAGGGGCGGGTTTGAAACCCGCCCCTACAAGAATTGCGTTAGGCCGCCTTGTGCGCGCGTACCGCGACCGACATGACGCCGATGGCGGGGATCTCTGCACGCATGACATCTCCCGGCTTGACCGGGCTCACCCCTTCGGGCGTCCCGGTAAAGAGCACGTCGCCGGGGTAGAAGGTGTAGAAGGTCGAGCCCCACTCGATCAGCTTGCGGCAGTCATAGATCAGCTGATTGGTATTGCTGCTCTGCTTGATCTCGCCGTTCACCGCGATGTTGAGCGGCACGTTGTCCGGATCGGAGATTTCGTCGGCGGTCACCATCCACGGGCCGAGCACGGAATAGGTGTCGATCGACTTGCGAAAGCTGCGGTCCTCCGGTCCGCGTGCCGTCATGTCGAGACCGACGCAGTATCCCGCTACGTAATCGAGTGCCTTGTCGCGTGGAATATCGCTTCCCTCTCTGCCGAAAATGATTGCGAGCTCGACCTCGTGCTCATTGCGCCGCTCCGGGAAGCGAATGGCCACGCCTTCGGACGGACCCACCAGCGAGGAGTTCGCCTTGAGGAACAGCCCGGCGGTGCCGATCGCCGGCGACGGTTTGATATTTTGCGCGGTGGCACGTGCCGCCATCTCGTCGATGTGCGCCTTGTAGTTGGTGGGCGCTGCAACGAGCTTTGACGGGCGCGCTACCGGCGACAACAGCTTGACGGCGGAGATGGGCTTGCCCGGCGCCTTGGCCGCCATTTCCTCAAGCCGCGCGCGCCACGCGGGCAACGCCGCGATGACCGCGTCGCCCTTCATGGCATAGGGAGCAGCCGCCCTGATCTGGGTCTGCGCTTGCGTGACGTCGTGAATGAGCTCGCCGCGCACCACGCCCAAGCGGTCATCGTCATAGCGACAGAGCTTCATGGCTTAACCCCCATGCAAAAGTCAGGCCTGCCGTTGTTCTGTTCTGGCCGGCAGGGATAGTGACAACGATTTCGTATTCCAGCAAGGATGGCCGTCCGCCCTGCGGCAGGCGCGCCGCTCAGTCCTCGGCCAAATCCATGGCCTGCGCGAGCTGTTTGTAGCGGGCGATGTCGGTCGCGAGAAAGCGGGCAAACTCACTCGCTGTGCCGCCGCGAATATCATAGTCCATCGCGGAGATCTGATCGCGCAGCTTCGGGTCGGCAAGTGCTTCGTTCACGACCTCGTTCCAGCGTCCGACCAGCGCGTCCGGCATTTCAGCCGGCGCTGCAAGCCCGCACCAAGCAAGCACTTGAAAACCGGGAAAGCCGAGCTCCGACATTGTCGGAATCTCAGGCAGCCGCGGGGAGCGGCGCAGGCTGGTGATTGCCAGGGCCCGCAGCTTGCCGCTTGCGATGTGCGCGCTCGCGAGACCGGTGCTGCCGATCATGAATTGCGCGTTGCCGGCCAACACCGCCGTCAGAGCGGGCGCAAGCCCGCCAAAGGGCACGTGCACGGCAGCGTTTCGTGGGAGCCCGGCGCGGTGAAGCAACGTCATGGTCGCAAGATAATGCGGCGAGCCGAAGCCGCCGGTCGCATAGTTCAGCTGGCCGGGATGATCGCGCAGCCTCTGGATCAATTCCGGCACGCTGCGCACCGGCAGGTCCTCGCGCACGAGCAGCACCAGCGGCGCATCGGCGATGAGCACGATCGGCGCGAAGTCGTTGAGCGCATCATAGCCGAGATTGCGCTTGAGCACCGGCATGGAGCCGTGGGTGCTGGTGGTGACGACAACGAGGGTATGGCCGTCCGGGGGCGCTTGCTTTGCTGCCATGACGCCGATCAGCCCGGTGGCACCACTGCGGTTGTCCATGATGATGGGCCAGCCGAGCTCCTCGCTGATCTTTTGCGCAATGACGCGGGGAATTGCGTCATATGGCCCGCCGGGAGGATAGGGCACGATGATGCGGATGGGCCTCGACGGATACTGCTCCGCGCGGGCGCTCGCGGTGAACGCGCGCAAGCCCTTCCAGACCGCCGGGGCAGCAAGCAGCGCGAGGGCGGAACGCCGGGGGAGCACTGCGCTCCTCAGTGCAGCTTGTAGTTCTGAGCCGTCGCGGAGAAAAAGCCTTCGCTGCGCAGCGCGTCGAGCAGGCTTGTATCGGCGTAGTCCGCCACATTTTGATGGCCGCCGAACTGCGCGAGAATGTTCCTGGCACCTTCGATGGACATGTCGAGGTTGGCGGGCGACTGTGCCTTGAAATCGTTGTAGGTGATGTCGAGCACCTTCTCGTCGGTGATCTTGAGCTCCTTCGCCAGCACCTGCTTGGCGCGGCCCGCGTCGGCAAGCGCGAGGTAATTGCCTTCGATCGTCGCCTTGAGGAAGCGCAGGAGCGCGTCGCGGCGTCCCTCGATGTCGGCGCGACGCACGACGATCGAGCTGAACACCCACGGGATCTGCTCGGGCACGAGATCGACCAGCACGTGCACGCCTTGCGCGCGCGCCATGCTGGCGATCGGCTCGTTGATCGGGGTGGCTTTGATCTCGCCGGACTTTACGGCCTCGAGCCGCCGCATGCCGCCGCCATATTCTTTCAGGGTTACGTCGTCGCGGGTCAATCCCAGCCGTTGCAGCGTGAGCGTCACGGTCGAATCGCTTTCCGAGCCGAACGTGCTCACGCCGATGACGCCGCCCTTGAGATCGGCTGCGGTCCTCACGCCGGGGGCGGAGAAGAATGTGAACCGGATGACGTTGCTGAGCGAGCCGATCGCGCGCACGTCGCCGCCGGCGCGATTGACCTTGATCACCGACGACAATCCCACATGCATCGTGTCGAGACGGCCGGCCTGCAACTCGGCCGCACCGCGGCTGCCGCCGCTCATGTTGAGGATCTCGACGTTCAGGCCGTTGGCGGCATAGAAGCCTGCATCCCGCGCGACATACCATGCAAGCACGGTGTTGACGGGGTCGGAGATGCCGGCCTTGAACATCGCGACTTCCTGACTTGCCGCCGGATGCCACGCAAACAAACCGCAGGCGAAGGCTGCGGCGGAAAGTCGCCGCACATAACCCCTGAACCAAGCCGAAAGCATCCCTCTCTCCTTCTAGCAGGTCAGGGGCGAACACATCTCGCCCGTACCCACCATTCAGTACGCCAGAATAGCTGCAAACTCTTCCGCCGGTACAAATGAGAGCACCGCGATCGAGATCGTCAGGCCCAGCAGGCAGAAGAGGAAGACAGCGACGAAGTTGCGAGAGAGGTGGAAACTAACCGAGGTGGACGAGGCAACGTAAGAGCTTTGCATGGATATCTCCTTTTCAGCGGGTACCCATGCTTTAGCCGGGCGGAGGGGTGGGCTGTGTGAGGTGGTTCACATTGCATGGGAAAACAGCACAAAGTTGAGCCCTCAAAAATTCCGCTGTTTTCCAGGTGCTTGCACGAAAAATACTCGTTTTTTGAAAGATCCGTGGTGGGCGGTTGCGCGGGGAGCCGCTGTGGCATAATGTATACCACGATGACCCGTGCGTATCGCCAGTCCCGCGCCGCCGCTGCAGGAGAGGCGCCCACAGCCCAGGCCGCGGCCAAGCCGGAGGACGCGCGCCGCGATGAACGTGGGCACCCGCGCGGCGATGAGGCGCCGCGCGCGCCCCGGCTTACGCCGATCGCGAGCCGCGAGAGCTTCAAGGGCCGCGCCTATACCGCGCTCAAGGACGCCATCGTTGGCATGGACGTCTACCGCAGCCGTTCCGACATCAAGCTCGACGAGCGGCGCCTCGCCTCCGACCTCGGCGTTAGCCGCACGCCGGTACGCGAAGCGATGGCGCAACTCGAGCGCGAGGGCTTCGTGCGCGCGGTTCCGCGGCGCGGCATCTACGTCATGCGCAAGTCGAAGCGCGAGGTGATCGAGATGATCACCGCCTGGGCCGCGCTCGAGAGCATGGCGGCGCGCCTGATCACCCAGGGCGCGCAGGAGCATGAGATCGCGTCGCTGCGTACCATGTTCGCCACCTTCGAGAACGGCCAGCTGCATGCGAGGCTGGATGAATATTCCGAGGTCAATATCGAGTTTCATCAGGCCATCATTCGGCTCAGCCGCAACGCGGTGCTGATCTCGCTCGCGGAGAACCTTTTCGCCCACATGCGCATGATCCGCCGCAAGACCATCGGCGAGCAGGACCGCGCGGCGCGCTCCATCCGCGACCATATGTCGATTATCGAGGCGCTCGAGGCGCGCGACACCAACCGTGCGGAAGACCTCGTGCGCGATCATGCGCTCGGACTTGCCGAGCATGTGGCGAAATATGCCGACTACTTGGACTGATTGAAAAAACGGCGCTGCGCGGGAGCAAAACCTGCGCGCTCGAGAGTAGGGAGACGATCATGGCGGATGCAGCGACCAAGCCGAAACCCGTGACCACGACGGCGGATGAAGCGCAGCAGGAGCTCACCGATGGTTTTCATCTCGTCATCGATGCGCTCAAGCTCAACGGCATCAACACGATCTATGGGGTGCCCGGCATCCCGATCACCGACCTGGGGCGCAAGGCGCAAGCGGCAGGCATGCGCGTCCTCTCGTTTCGGCACGAGCAGCATGCCGGCAATGCCGCCGCCATCGCCGGCTTCCTGACGAAGAAGCCGGGCATCTGCCTCACGGTCTCGGCTCCCGGCTTTCTCAACGGGCTGACTGCGCTGGCCAATGCCACGACCAACTGCTTTCCCATGATCCTGATCAGTGGCTCGTCCGAGCGCGAGATCGTCGACCTGCAGCAGGGCGACTACGAAGAGATGGACCAGCTTGCGATTGCCAGGCCGCTGTGCAAGGCGGCGTTTCGCGTGCTGCATGCCGCAGATGTCGGCATTGGCGTGGCACGCGCGATCCGCGCGGCTCTCTCCGGTCGTCCCGGCGGTGTTTATCTCGATCTGCCGGCCAAACTGTTCTCCCAGGTCATGGACGCCGCTGCCGGCGCGAGGTCGCTGGTCAAGGTCATCGATCCCTCGCCTGCCCAGATCCCTGCTCCAGCCGCCGTCAAGCGCGCGCTCGATGTCCTCAACAGCGCCAGGCGCCCGCTGATCCTTCTCGGCAAAGGCGCGGCCTACGCGCAGGCAGACGACGCGATCCGCGCTCTGGTCGAGAAAAGCGGGATTCCTTTCCTGCCGATGAGCATGGCCAAGGGGCTGTTGCCCGACACGCATCCACAGTGCGCCGGGGCGGCGCGCTCAATGGTGCTAAAAGACTCCGATGTTGTCATGCTGATCGGCGCCCGCCTGAACTGGCTGCTGTCGCACGGCAAAGGCAAGACGTGGGGTGAGCCGGGATCGAAGCAATTCATTCAGATCGACATCGAGCCGAAGGAGATGGACAGCAATGTCGCGATCGTCGCGCCTCTCGTCGGCGATATTGGCTCCTGCGTATCGGCTCTGCTCGAGAGCATGGACGGCAAGTGGCCGCGCCCTCCGGCGGACTGGATCGATGCCGTCAATGAGCGCAAGCAGGCCAACATTGCCAAGATGGCCCCACGACTGATGAAGAATTCGGCGCCGATGGACTTCCACAGCGCGCTTGGTGCGTTGCGCACCGTCATCAAGCAACGGCCGGATGCGATCCTCGTCAACGAAGGCGCCAATACTCTCGATCTCGCGCGCGGCATCATCGACATGTACCAGCCGCGCAAGCGTCTTGATGTCGGCACCTGGGGGATCATGGGCATTGGCATGGGCTTCGCCGTCGCCGCCGCAGTCGAGACCGGCAAACCCGTGCTCGCAGTCGAGGGCGACAGCGCCTTTGGTTTCTCCGGCATGGAGGTGGAAACGATCTGCCGGTACGACCTGCCGGTCTGCGTTGTCGTCTTCAACAACAATGGCATCTACCGCGGAACCGACGTGAATCCTTCCGGCGGTTCGGACGTTGCGACAACCGTCTTCGTCAAAGACGCCCGCTACGAGAAGTTGATGGAAGCGTTCGGCGGCGTTGGCGTCCATGTCACAACCCCTGACGAGTTGAGCCGCGCCGTGAACGAGGCCATGGACTGCGGCAAACCCACTCTGGTCAACGCCGTGATCGATCCTGCAGCCGGCAGCGAAAGCGGCAACAT
>DATBYX010000479.1:0-20982 GCA_036513475.1 Xanthobacteraceae bacterium
GGCAATGGTCTTCCCGTGCTCGGAGGAAAGAAGTTGAGCGAGGCTGTCGAACTCTCGCTGTACCAGTTCCAGAAACTTGAAAAGAACACGGGCGCGCCGCTGCGGATTCGTTGCAGCCCACGCGGGCTGAGCCGCTTCGGCGTTTGCGGCCGCCTGCTCTACCTCTGATTTGCTCGCGAAAGCGACTTGGGCCTGAACTTCGCCGGTATTGGGATTGAACACATCACCGGCGCGGCCGGACGTCCCTGCCACGACCTTGCCTGCAATAAAGTGGCCGATCTGACGCATGGTTTCCTCCGAGTGCGGCACTTCACTCAAGTCGAGTGGCCGCTTCCACGCTTTGAGATAGCGCAGCTCTGGGCTCTGCGTCCATCAGCCCGCAGTCGATGCGCCCGTTCAGGTTACGGGCCATCTACCGCGCCCGCGCCAAGCGCTCGTGAGCGGCTGCGTCTACTCGTTCCGCAGGTGCGAAATGCGGCATGACCTGTGCTGCAAACAGACGCATTGATCGCTGGGCATCCGGAATATTCAGCGTGCCGAAATTGATCTGCAGGGAGGCATGCTCGAACTCGTCAAAGTTTTTGATGACCCGTTGGATAATAGTCCCGATCTCGGTCGGCGTGCCGACCCATGCGCCGCCGGATTCGATCTGGCCGTCCAGTGTGAACGCCGCGAGCTTGCGCATGGATTTCTCATAGCCCTGGTAGTCTTTGGAGGTGGTTCCCTGAATCCAGTCGCTCACCCCTTCATTGAGTGCGCGGAAATATTCTTCGAAGGGACGGCGCGCGATCTCGCGCGCGAGGCGGGCATCCTCATGACAGAACATATGGAAAGCGATCATCACTTCGCCTTCGCCGGGATGACCCGCATTCCGCCACGCCTCCCGATAGGCTTTTAGCATCGGGGCGAGCGGACCAATCGGTATTGCCATCAGGGCGTAGCCCTTCGTTCCAGCGAATTCGAAGGATTCAGGAGTCTGCGTGGCCGCTAGGTAAAACTTGGGTCGCGGTTTCTGGGTCGGTCGCGGCAACGATGTGACGTCCTCGAAGGAGTGGAATCGACCCCGATGGGTGGCGTTCTCGCGCGTCAGCAGGAGTTCGACCTGCTCGAGGCCCTCCCGAAAGCGGGCGTGGGATTCATCGGGTGAAATACCAAATCGCCGGAATTCATGCGGCAGGAATGCGCGGGCAAATCCCACATCCAGGCGCCCGCCCGAGATCGCATCCAGCATCGCGATTTCACCCGCCAGTTTGAGCGGATGATTGAACACCGGCAGGACCGCACCGGTGACGAGACGCATGGTCTTGGTTCGTTGCGACACGGCAGCGAGAAAGACGATGGGGTTCGGGCTATAGCCACCGTAGCGCTCGAAATAGTGCTCGACCGTGCGCGCGTGGGTGAATCCCAGTTGTTCCGCTTCCTCGGCGATCGCGAGCGACTCGGCAAAATAATCGCTCGCGCCCTTTTCAGCAGGATTGACGGCCGGAAAAAACTGCACCCCGAATTGCATGTTGCGCCGTTCCCCGTCCATCCCTCCCGAGCCTGACGATCATTGTGATTACGCGGATGCTGCACTATAGGCGCGCATGCCTTCCCGTCAATTGAGGGCGCGCAAGGCCATCAATGTTGCGCGCCTGCACCGTACGTGCCTGTCCAGGAACTTGTTCAGCCAAGGCATGTTGCTACCTTGGTTGCGGTGATATAAGGCGCGCCCCGCTTTCGCTTTTTCTGTACTCATGCCGATCACAGCTGTTGCTCCTGAGGTCACCATGGCGCCGCTCAAGGCGTCGCCGCGCCGCAGCTTCTGGCCGCTCACGTTGGGCAGCATCGGGGTCGTATACGGCGACATCGGAACAAGTCCCCTCTATGCGTTGCGCGAAGCGGTTGCCGCCGCAACCGGAACCGGGGCATCCATGCCGCGCGAGGCGGTTCTGGGAGTGCTGTCGCTCATCCTTTGGGCACTGATCATCATCGTCACGTTCAAATACGTGCTCATCCTCCTGCGCGCCGACAACCGAGGCGAAGGCGGCACGTTGGCGCTCATGGCATTGGCTCAGGGGGCGCTCAGCAGACGCGCCGGCGTGATGGCGCTCTGCGGCATCGTGAGCGCGGCGCTGTTCTATGGCGACTCCATGATAACGCCGGCCTTGTCGGTACTGTCCGCCATTGAAGGTCTGAAAGTCGCGACGCCCGCCTTCGACCCATACATCGTTCCTCTCACGGTATTGATACTGGTCGTTCTGTTTGCAGTGCAATCGACCGGCACCGCCAAAGTCGCTGCCTTCTTCGGCCCGATCACGGCCCTCTGGTTCCTCTGCATCGGCATCCCCGGTTTGCTGGCCGTTATTGGGGATCCTGAAGTTCTTTTCGCGTTTAATCCGCTCTACGGGGTGCGGTTCCTGGTTGGGCACGGGATTGTCGGGCTCTTCACGCTCGGTGCGGTATTCCTTGCCGTGACCGGCGCGGAAGCGCTCTATGCCGATCTCGGCCATTTTGGACGGAAGCCTATCCAGACTGCTTGGGTGGGACTTGTCCTTCCGTCGCTTGCGCTGAACTATCTCGGCCAAGGCGCACTGGTGCTGGCGGATCCGAAAGCGATCGAGAACCCCTTCTTCCTTCTCTATCCCGACTGGGCGCTGTTGCCGATGGTAGTGCTCGCCACGGTGGCGACAGTGATCGCGAGCCAAGCCGTAATAACTGGTGCGTACTCTATCACGCAGCAGGCGATCCAGCTGGGTCTGCTGCCGCGCCTTGAAATCCGCCACACATCGGAAGCGCAGTATGGCCAGATTTACATGCCGCGCGTGAACTGGTTTTTGCTTGTCGGCGTGCTTTTGCTGGTAGCTTTGTTCCGGTCATCGAGCGCGTTGGCGTCCGCGTACGGGATCGCGGTCACGGGAACGATGGTGGTCACCGGGGTGATGGCATTCGTCGTGATCCGAAACGTCTGGAACTGGTCGTGGATGGCGGCGGCCGCCCTGATGCTTCCCCTCCTCTTCATAGACCTTACATTCCTGGGCGCAAATCTGCTCAAGGTGATCGAGGGGGGATGGGTTCCGCTCGCGTTCGGCGGCCTGGTGATGGTCGTGATGTATACTTGGCGCCGTGGTACCCGCCTCCTGCTCGAGAAGACGCGACGACAAGAGATCCCGCTCAACGATCTTGTGCGCATGCTGGAAAAGAAGCCGCCCCTCCGTGTGCCGGGAACCGCCGTCTTTCTTACCAGCACACCGGCGAGCGCGCCCACTGCCCTCATGCATAGCCTGAAACACTACAAGGTGTTGCACGAGCACAATGTCATCCTTACGATCGAAACCGACCAGGCGCCGAAGGTAGCAACGGCAGAACGGGTGGCGATCGAACGCGTGGGCCAGACCTTTACGCGGGTGCTGCTGCGCTTCGGTTTCATGGAGATGCCGCATGTGCCGCGGGCGCTCGCCATAGCACGCAAGCTGGGTTGGACGTTCGACATCATGTCGACCTCGTTCTTTCTGTCCCGCCGCGCGCTCAAGCCGGCTGCGCGCTCCGGCATGCCACGCTGGCAGGATCATCTCTTCATCATGCTGGCACGCATGGCCAATGACGCAACCGACTATTTCCAAATCCCTACCGAGCGAGTGGTGGAAGTGGGAACCCAGGTGACGATCTAAGGCTCACTGTAGCGTGGGCAACATCGCCTGCGCCGTGTTGAACATTTGCTCACCATTTGAGCGATCCCCGGTCGGAGCCAGGGGACGGGTTTTGCCACCCGGAGGCATGCTTGACCCCGATCTGCGTGGGCAAACGCGCAGGTAGTTTAAGCGAATTGAGAGAGCATTCACGCGCGTTTGCCCACCCTACGATCCTGGGGCAGTATATGCCTGGTGCTGTGTTGATCGCGCACCATCCAAAGGAGCAACGTTATGGCAGCTGAGATCGGCAGAGAAAGCGTACGCGATCTGGAGCCAGAGGAGGTCGCCCGAGGCATGGCCGAGGGCAAGGTCCTGCTCGTTGATGTTCGTGAGCCCAACGAGACCGATGTCGAGCGCTATCCGGAGGCCTTCTACCTGCCAATGTCGGTGTTCGATGCGGCTGCAATTCCCGATCCGCAAGGTCGGCAAGTTGTATTCGCATGCCGGTCGGGCAACCGTTCAGTCACTGCATCGTTGATGGCCCAGGCGGCGGGACTGCCTTATGATGCTCACCTCGCCGGCGGCATGAAGGCATGGAAGGCGCTCGGTCTGCCGACAGAGACTTGATCGCACATCAACAACCATGGCCCTGCCCGGACGCGTTCTTCCCAAGCGCCAGTTGGGGCGCTGCCGGTTTCTTGCCGCTTTGGCGGCAATCATGGTCATGAATCCTGCTGCGCCTTGCGCTGCTCCGGAGCGTATTGTCAATGTGTACAACTGGTCCGACTATATCGCACCGAAAATAATCGAGGTTTTCACCAAGGAGACCGGAATCAAGGTGCGCTATGACACCTTTGATTCCAACGACACTCTGGAGGCAAAGCTTCTGGCCGGCAGGTCGGGATATGACGTCGTCGTGCCTACAGGGTATTTTCTCGAACGCCAGATCAAGGCTGGGGTTTTTCAGAAGCTCGACAAGCGAAAACTGCCCAATCTGGCAAACATCTGGCCGACCATTGCTGCGCGCCTGGCAAAATATGATCCCGGAAACGATTATGCCGTGAACTACATGTGGGGGACAACGGGCATCGGCTTCAACTCCGCGAAGGTCCGTCAGGCGACCGGAGCGGCTGGCGGGATCGACAGCTGGGCTACCGTGTTCAAGGCCGAGAACCTGGAGCGCTTCCAGCATTGCGGCGTCGAGATGCTCGACGCGTCCGACGACATCCTCCCGGCGGCACTGTATTATCTCGGCCTCGATCCCAACTCCGCAAACGAAGCCGATCTGCAAAAAAGCGCCGATCTCATAAAGAGCATACGGCCCTTCGTGCGCAAGTTTCACTCCTCCGAATATATCAATGCACTTGCGACCGGCGAGATCTGCCTGGCAGTCGGCTTTTCCGGCGACATCAAGCAGGCACAAAAACGCGCCGTCGAGGCCAAGAATGGCGTAGATGTCGGCTACGCGATCCCGAAGGAGGGGGCACAACTGTGGATCGACAATCTCGCCATTCCCCGCGACGCGACGAACGTGGACGAGGCGCACGCGTTCATGAATTATCTGCAGAAGCCCGAGGTCGCGGCCACGAATTCCAATTTCGTGTCGTATGCCAACGGCAATCTTGCCAGCCAGAAATTCATTGATAGAGCCATCCTGGAAGATAAAACCATCTATCCGGACGAGGCCCTGATGAGCCGGCTTTACGTCATCAATGCCCACGATCCGAAGATCGAACGGCTGATGAACCGGCTCTGGATTCGAATCAAGACGGGCCGCTGAAACCCACAGCCGTGCAGATCCGGGATGTGCGCACGGTTAGCGCCAGCGGCGGTGGAGCCAGAGCCATTGCTCCGGATGCTCGCGTACCCAGCCTTCAATCACCGAGGTGATCGCCTGCATCGTGCCCTGCACATCAATCCTGCCTTCCGTATCGCGCCTCGGCTCTAACGGCTCCGAAAGCTCGGCACGAAAGCGATCGCGATCCGGCAGACGGACGACGCGGGTTCCATAGATGGGACATTCGACATGGCGGGCGAGACGGGCAATGAACGGGTTGGCCTTGCATGGTCGGCCGAAGAAGGTCACGTCGACGCCATTGACGTAATACTGGTCAACGAGCATGGCCACGTGTCCACCCCCCTCCAGAATGCGGGCAAGCTTGAACGGTGCGTCCAGACTGGTGGGCACAAGCGTCCCCATGCTGCCTTTGCGGATCTTGATGACAGCCTCGCTCACGGCAATGATGTTTGGCCGGCGATAGAGGACTGTTGCGTCGAGGGCGAACTTGGTGGCGATAAGCGCCGGCAGCTCCCAATTGGCAAGATGCGCAGCAAAGATCAACGCGGGCTTGCCATCCTGGCGCAGGCGCTCGAAGCCCTCAGCGGTATCGAGCGTGTAGCCGATGTCGCCGGCCTCATGCCGAGGAGGCGGGAAGATTTGCAGGCGATCGATGTGAGCAAATTCCGCGGCAACGCGCCCGAGATTATCCCAAACGCCCCGCAGGATGTTTTCGATTTCGGATTCCGATTTTTGCGGAAAAGCGGCGGCCAGATTGGCGCGGCCGATGCGATGTTCCCTAAGCCGCGGGCCAAGGGTGCGCATGAATGCCGCGGCAACATCCGCCATCGATCTCCGATCGATGGCGCGGATCGTTCGCAGCGCCCCAATGGCGAGCCAGCCCAGCAGCGTGTCGATGGTGGCCTTGAGCTCTCGCCCGGCGTGCGGGGCATTGAGGGAGATCATGCGCGCGGCTGCCGGGCGTCAAAAACGGACGATGATCTTCCCGAACACCTGCCGGCTTTCAAGGCGGGCCAGTCCCCGATCGAATTCGGCAAGCGGGACCTCGGTGTCGATCACTGGCAAGAGCCCGCTCGCCATCTTGGCGAGACCCTCGCGGATATTGCGTAGGGAGGCACCGAACGATCCAATGATCCGATATTGCTGCTGAAAGAGCTGCATGAGGTTGAGGGTGGTAGAGGGCCCGGACGTTGCGCCGCAGGTCACCAAGCGTCCGCCGCGCTTGAGGCAGAGCAGCGAGCCGTTGAATGTTTCCGCTCCCACATGCTCGAACACAACGTCAACGCCTTTCTTCGCAGTGAGCTTGCGAACGACCCCTTCGAAACGGTGGGTCCTGTAATTGATGACGTAATCGGCACCCAGCGCTTTCGCTTTTTCAACCTTGGCCTCGTCCCCGACTGTCGTGATGACCGTACACCCGATCGCTTTCGCCATGATGATGGCGGCAGTCCCGATGCCGGAGCCGCCGGCATGCACGAGCACGATCTCGCCGGGCTCGAGCTTCGCATTGTCGAACAACATGTGCTGCACGGTGGCAAAAGCGATAGGCGCGCAAGCGGCATCGCGCAGGGAAACCCCTTCTGGGACGGGGAGAACGAGACGTGCGGGCATATTCACGAGATCGCGTGCAAAACCATCGATATGAAATCCCAGGATTCCGCCGACCCTTTCGCAAAGATTATCGCGTCCTTCCTTGCATGCCTTACAGCTGCCGCAGGTCAAGGCACCGTACATGACCACTCGATCGCCCGGCTTGAAACCGGCTTCCGATGGTCCAGACGCGGCGATCTCGCCCGCCGCTTCCACCCCTACGACCACGGGCATCTTGCGCCGGGCAAAGGCCATTCCGCGATAGCCCCAAAGATCGAGGTGATTGAGCCCCACCGCCTTCACTCTGATCTGCACTTCGCCGCGTGCAGGCGGCGGCGGAGGGGGGCGGTCGGTCAGCTCGAGCTTGCGGTCGGCAATCAGTGCAAGCGCCCGCATGGGTCAGGCAGGCTCGCCGCTGATCACCAATGACACGTTCTGACCTCCGAAGCCAAACGAGTTGGAGAGCGCGTGATGGACCTTGGCGTCGCGCGCCACGTTAGGAACAACGTCCAGGGGAATTGCAGGATCCGGTACTCGGTAGTTTATGGTTGGGGGCAGCCGCTGGTGCTGCAATGTCAATAACGTGAACACCGCCTCCACCGCTCCTGCCGCCGACAGCGTATGCCCGATCATGGATTTGTTGGATGAGACCGGGATCGACTGCGCTCGTTCGCCGAACACGGACGATATGCCGACATATTCCATCTTGTCGTTCTCGGGCGTCCCGGTGCCGTGAGGATTGATGTAGTGGATGTCGTCGGGCGTGAGACCGGCATCCGCTAATGCGTGATGAATGCAGCCGATGATTGCCTTGCCGTCGGGGCTCGATCGCGTGCGATGATAAGAGTCCGCCATCTCGCCGCATCCGGCCAAGACGCCCAAGATCTTTGCCCCGCGCGCCTTTGCTGAGTCATAGCTCTCGATGACGAGCGCAGCGGCGCCTTCCGCCATGACGAAACCGTCGCGATTTTTTGCGAAGGGCTTTGCCGCTCCTTCGGGCGGATCGTTGGCCGTGGAGAGGGCTGAGAGCAGCGAGAAGCGGATCAGGCACTCCGGGTTGATGGACCCGTCAGTGCCGATGCACAGCGCTGCTACCGCCTCACCGCGCCGAACCGCCTCGACGCCGAGTTGGATCGCGCTCGCTCCGGATGCGCAGGCGGTCGATACGGAGATCGGCGAACCCTTTGTCCCGAAGCGATCGGCAAGGTGTTCGGCAACCGAGCCCAGCAGGCAGCGCTCGTGGATGGCGTGAAAGCGCCCGGACGCGCTCGCGCGCAGGAGATCGGCATATCCTATCGTGTCGTTCGCGCCTGATGCTGCGGCCAATGCCTCCCGGTGCAGCCACTCCATTTCGACCGGAGCAACGGCAAGAAAAAGCGGACCGGGAAAGTCAGCGTTGCCGCCAATCCCGGCCTCGGCAATCGCCTCTTCAGCTGCAAGTGTTGCCATGCGCTCGCCAAGCTCGGTGGAGCAGAAGGGCTCTACCGGGACGAAATCGACCGTCCCGGCGATCGTGGTCTTGAGCCCCTCGTTGGCAAACCTCGTGATCCGATGGATGCCTGATTGGCCGGCCATCAGCCTGGTCCAATTATCCGCCTTGCCGGTCCCGAGGGACGTGATCACGCCCATGCCGGTCACAACCACGGTGGGACGTCCATTCGTGCCGCGTGCCGATGCCATGTTCGCCCCGTCCTTCAGCTGACCGCATCAAGCAACGCAATAGCCTCGCCCCGCCAATGTCCGACAGAGGTTACGGCGATCTGGTCGACCGCGCCTTCATAAGTCTGTTCAACGCCTGATGAATCCAAGGGCGGGAACAGCTTTTGATGTGCCAGGACGATTGTCGCGATTGCAATGTTCATGGCGAATTGAGGCTCAAAACCGTGTCCGATATAGCTGCCGGTCGCGCGCACCGGCAAGTCGGGCATGCGCTTCAACCACGCGCGCTCCTCATGCGTGCCTGGCTCCGTACCCGTCGCTCCCGATATAATGGCGATGCGGCCGGCACCACGCAGCGCAGCGAGCTTTTCCCACATTTCTGCGAGCGCCTCTGCGACGGCTGACGGCGGCCGGCGCGACCGCTCCGAGAGTACCGCAACAACCCGTGCCAGCGGCCTTGCGCCGCGAGCCCGAGCATGGGCACGCTCTTCCAGAACCAGGAAGGCGCCGATAGAGCCAAGCACCATGCCAGGTGAGTCGGTGCGCTCCCAAACCGGCTTGAACACGCCGCGCCGCAAATATCCGCCGGTGTCGTAAAGCAACAGCAAGTCCTCGCGCTGGCCATTGTAGGAGCCGCCTACAAGGGCGAGATCGCTTTGCCCTGCGCCGATCCGCGCCGATGCGACGCGCACCGCCTCGACGCCTGCTCCTTCCTCGCCCATGAAGCTGCGCGAAGACCCGGTCACGCCGTGCACAATGGAAATATTGCCGGCGAGCAGATTGGAAAGCTGTGCCAGGAAAAGAGTCGGCCGCAGATCGTTCATCAGCTTTTCATTGAGAAATGCACCGGGATTTGCTGCCTTCGATTTATTGCTCAGAACCGATCCATCGACTGCGATGTCGCGCTCTCCGCCCGCCGCGGCAACGATCATGTCCATGCGGCCAAGCAAGTCGGCATTGCCCTTGACCCCTGCATCCTGCAGGGCGAGACCGGCAGCATAGGTCCCTATTCGCTGCCATGCCTCCATTTGACGTTGGTCGCCCTTCTTCGGAATCTGCCGGTCCAGCTCCAGCGGTGCCAGCGGGTGGACCAGGTAAGGTGCAAAGGTCTCGGCATCGACTTTGATGCGTCGCTCGGCAAATCCCTGCCAGTGCGTATCAGGCCCTTCACCCAAGCACGACACAATTCCGATCCCAGTAATCCAGACTTCACGCCGCAATTCAGCCATTGGCAAGCGCACCAACCGGGAACTCGAGGACGGCGGCCATCTTCTCCATGTTGGTGCGAAATTCAGGGTTCGGGAATTCGACGAGCCGGAACGTTATTTCTGCGTTGCAGGCGAGCTTGCCGCCGCTGCGGATCTCCGCCTTGGTTACGGCGAAGCCGGACCCCTCATGCAAGAGCTTGGCCGAGAGGTCGAGCTCTTGACCGGGCGTAACGAACGCTCGCAGCTTCGCTTCGCGCACCGCGGCGAAGAATGGCATGCGCGTGAATCTCGTGATTGCGATGAGCAGCCAACCTGAGGTTTGCGCCATGGCCTCGATGAGCAACACGCCCGGCATCAAGGGAAAACCGGGAAAATGTCCCTCGAAAATCGTGGATACGGTCGGCACGCGCGCCTGAGTTCGTATCGTCTGATTGGCAAGCTCGAGCTCGACAATGCGATCGATCAGCTGAAAGTATTCGAGGCGCATACTGAGGGCGTCAGGCGCCCCGGGCAGCAACAAGCTCGTCGATGCGGGTACAAAGGTTGTCCAGCTGAAAGTACTGCTCCGGCGTCGCCTTGCCCTCGTTGACTTCCTGGGTCCATTGCTCGAGCGGCATCTTAATTCCAAACGCCTTGTCGATTGCGAAGGCGATATCGAGAAAATCCAGGCTATCGATGCCTAGATCATTGATTGCATGGCTTTCCGGCTTGATTGTCTCTCGCGGAATGTCGCATGTCTCCGAGATAATGTTGGCTACCGTGTCGAAGGTCGAAGACATCGTAGTTCCCAGATCAGCCATGCACTCGTGCGCCCTAGCCTGACGTGCTCTTCGGCGGGGATCACCCCGCCTCATCCCCGTGAAGGTCGGATGCCCCTATAGCGAAGAGAGGGGGCAAGTTCAATGGCGCGGCCAGCATGGCGTGGCCAGCATGCAAGGCTGGTTCCCATGCAAAATCGCGTGCCGTGCCTTCTTGAGGATCGCCTCCGCAACGAACGCAACGGGCAGGAGATCCTCTGTGCCTCCCGTCAATGCGATGGTGTCGCACTCGGGCCGCCTCTCCCGAAAGCCGCTCACGGTGATGGACAGGCTGAGCTGGGCTTCCCCCCAAGCAGATGCTCTGCGCCACTCTGCGCCCTGTTTCATGTATTGGCTCATGTAGCCCCAGCCATATTTCTGCACGACCGCGGCGAAAAACGCAGGATCGTCATCCGCAGGATAGAGGCTGACGAGCTTGGCTTTGAACCGCCATTGCAGTACTTAGATCACCTTGCGAGCAACATCGCTGTATGAGAATGATAAGATCGTTCGTAAAAATCACTGTACTGGTTTCCTCGCTGGCGTTGCTGACTGACGCTCCCATGCGCGCCCAGGCGCCCGCTGTCGATCGCATCGACATTGTCGAATATGGCACTTACACCGTCGACCGCCGCGTACAGGGAAGGGACGCCCGGGGAATCAATCAGGCGACGGCGACCAACGTCCAGCATGCAACCACGACTAAAGAGATTCCCGCTCGTATCGGTACTACTTTTGGTCTCCGCTACAAAATAATCGGCAAGCCGGACGAAGCTCCGATCACGCTTCGAAGAATTGTCGTGTTTCCTGCGCCGGGACTTCAACCTCCGTCATCATCGAAGCCTCTGGCGCGAGACGAGTTCGCAGTGCAGGCCCGGGTCGGTGAGACGAATTACATGTTCTACACACTTGAAGACAGCTTTGAACTTGTGCCCGGCATCTGGGTCATCGAGATCTGGTACGGCAACCGCAAGCTTGCAAGCCAGAGCTTCACGGTGAGCAAAGCAGACAACAGCAGCCATCCCATACCGCCATCGAGCTCAGAAGGATTATGAAGATTTTTGGCGTTCGATCGCCAAGGTGCGTTCCAGGCGTGCGACCTCTTGCAGGAGGCGCTCGCTGGTGAGACGAAGCAGATAGAATCCGAATTCCGGATTCTGGAAGTAGAGTTCTCGCACCTTGTCGTAGGTAATTGTCAGGACGTGGCCTGATCCCGTGCACTCAACCGACTGGGTCCGCCGCTGCTCGGAGGTCAGCAAACCCAGCTCGCCGAATATCTCACCGGGCTGAATTGTTTTGTCCAACTCGGGAATAACGTACGTCCCTTTGACTGCCAGGAACATCTCGTTCGCTTCATCGTTCTTTCTGAACAGCACATCTCCTTCTCGGCACTTCCGTTTGGTCATGAACGGCTCGAGCCAATCCATAGACAAGTCCTGGCCGGCAGCGAGACGGACCTTTTCGATCAGCTGAATGAGCTGATAAAGGCGAAACGAATTCAGCGGGACCAGAATGACGTACAAGAAAATCGTGGTAATGGAATAAGCCAGAATGCCATACACGAGAAAAAAACACGCGCTGGCGATTGCTGCTATGCGCAACGGGATCACGGTTTTCATCGAGAGCGATGCCACATAAAACACTGCCCCAAGGACCCCCATCCCGATGGTCACGATGGTCATCGCATCAGGCAGGATGGGCTGCATGTAGTTCTCCAGGCTGTGAGGCGAATCCCATTGCGCGCGTGGCGTGGACGCCACCGATACAGGGAGCGCCGTGCACAACGCAAGTATGCGCGGGCGCGGTCAGTGCCGTTGAGCGCTCCTGCTGGTCAATGATCGCGCTTGCGATGCAATTCGCATGGAGTCATCTTCGGCGTGGGGCCTCTGTCCGGGCTTTCGATCCAGCCGTAGCGAGGCGATCAGGCCTGTGCGGAATCGGCCGTGCCGGCGTGCGGACGTACGAATGAGATGATAAAGCGCTTCCACGTTCTTTACGTAGGTCAAATCGAGCTCGATAACATCGGGCGCAACGGCACCCCCGCAAACGACCGCCGCTATTCGGACGAGCAGTTGCGGGAAGCATTCTTCACCGCACGCGACATCGCCCGCCTCATGGATGAGCTGGGTTACGACGTGCTGTGGACGGCGGAGCACCACTTCCAGCGCGAGGGCTACGAAGTTTTCCCGAACCTGATTCAGTTAGGGCTGTGGCTTGCCACCCAAACCAGCCGGCTGAAGTTTGGTTGTGCCTTCAACGTGCTTCCCATGTGGCACCCGATTCGGCTGGCGGAGGACTATGCCATGGCCGATATCGTCACCGACGGCCGCATCATCATGGGCGTGGGGCGCGGATACCACACCCGCGAGGTGGAGACCTTCGGCGCGCCGCTGATCGACGCCGAGAAGAATCGCGAGTTGTTCGAGGAGCAGCTTCAATTGCTGTTGACCTGCTTCAACCAGAAATCGTTGCATTTCAAGGGAAAATACTATGAGTGTCCACCGCCGGTGGAGTACCGCGGTTATCGCCTCAAGGACATCACCATGGTGCCGCGGCCGAAGCATCTGCCGGTGGACATCTGGATGCCGATCGCGAGTGGCAAGACGATCGAGTTGATGGCGCAATATGGCCTCAAGGCGATGGTGACCCTGAACGGAGAAAAGATTCTGGACGACGTGGTGCAGGCGTACCACGCTGCCTGTCACAAACACGGTCGCAAAACGCAACTGGGCGAAGACATGATATGGGGAGCCGGTGTCTATCTTGCGCAGAGCAGGGAGGAGGCGATCCAGCGCCTGGAACCTGCCCATGACGAAAGATTCAAGTGGTTCGCGCCTTTCGGCTTCGTGCGCTATGCCGACGAGCACGGTCGGGTTTGGGGCTCGCCCGGCGCGCCTGCTCGCACCCCCTCGCTGAACGACGGGGTTGCACAGAAGGCCTGGCTCTGCGGAACACCGCGGGACGTGATTGACGGTATCAACTCGATTGCAGGCAAGTATCCCGGTCTCGAAGACTTCATGATTCACTGGGCTGAAGGCCTGCCGCCTAACGAATTCAAGGAGCAGCTGCGCTGGTTCGCAAGCGAGGTGATGCCGGCGTTCAAGCGTGCGTAGCCTGAGTATCAAAAAAACCTGTTACGCGGTCGCGGCAATCCGAGATTGTCGCGCAATGTTGGGCCTTCGTATTCGCTGCGGAAAATCCCGCGCCTTTGCAGTTCCGGCACTACTCGCGCGACGAAGTCGTCGAGCCCGCCTGGCAAGTAGGGGAACTGGATGGTGAAGCCATCGGAGCCTTCCGTCATCAGCCATTCCTCCATCTCGTCGGCAATCGTCGTGGGCGTGCCCACCATTGCCAGGCCGGAGTGGCCGCCCAGCCGTTGTGCGAGCTGGCGGACAGTCAGATTCTCACGGTTGGCCAGATCGATCGCGCGCTGACGTCCGCTTTTCGAAGCATTACTTTCGGGGATATCAGGCAAGGGCGCGTCCGGATCGAATTTGGAGGCGTCGTGGCCGAGCGCAATGGATAACGAGCCGATCGCGTTGGCGTAGTGGACGAGGCTGTCGAGCTTCGCCCGCTTGGCCCGCGCCTCTTCCATCGTGTCGCCCACCACCACGAAGCAGCCGGGCAGGATCTTGAGATGCTCGCGCGAGCGGCCGGCTTTCTCCGCCCGCCCCTTCACATCGACATAGAACTCCCTACCCGCGGCGAGGTTTGCCTGCGCGGTAAATACGGCTTCGGCGGTTTCGGCGGCCAGCTGGCGGCCGGCGTCCGAGGCGCCGGCCTGCACAATCACCGGCCAGCCCTGGATCGGTCGCGCGATGTTGAGGGGGCCGCGCACCGAAAGGTATTTGCCCGTGTGATTGAGGACGTGCAGCTTGTCGGGATGGAAATAGAGTCCCTTCTCCACGTCACGGATGAACGCATCGTCTGCCCAGCTGTCCCACAGCCCGGTGACGACATCGTAGAACTCCCGCGCGCGAGCATAACGCTCGGCGTGCTCCATGTGCTCTTCCAGCCCGAAATTCAGCGCGGCATCCGGGTTGGACGTGGTCACGATGTTCCAACCGGCGCGCCCGCCGCTGAGATGATCAAGCGAGGCAAAGCGCCGCGCGATGTGATAAGGGGCGTCGAACGTGGTTGAGCCGGTCGCGATCAGCCCTATGCGCTGCGTGACCTGAGAGAGTGCGGACAACAGCGTGAACGGCTCGAAAGATGTCACAGTGTGGCTGCGCTTGAGCGCCTCAACGGGCATGTTGAGCACGGCCATGTGGTCGGCCATGAAAAAGGCGTCAAATTTGCCGCGCTCGAGCGTCTGCGCAAAACGCTTGAGGTGCGCCAAATTGAAATTGGCATCCGCGAAGGCGCCGGGATAACGCCACGCACCGGTGTGAATGCTTGCCGGCCGCATGAAGGCGGCGAGCTTGAGCTGACGTGCTTGTGCCATCTGTGGTCTTCCGCTTTCTTCAACAGCGTTCACGTGGAGCAAGGCCGATTACTTCTGGGTGGCCGCTGCCGCCTTTTCCACTGTGCTTTTCGGCGTACGATAGAGCTCCGCGAGCAGATCATTAATGGGGGTCGCGGGGACCGGCGAGATCTCGAGATCGAGCTTCGCTGCCTCGTCGAGAAACTGTGGATCCCGCATCGTGGTGTCGAATGCGGCGCGCAGCGCATTGCTACGATCCTCAGGAATTTCAGGCGGCGCAAAGATCGGCCGGCCGAGAACCAGGCTGGCGAGCACGAGCTTGAGCACTTGGCGCTGCTCGAGCGTGCTTGCAAAATCCAGGAGCATGGGCACGTGCGGCAGATCCGGGTGCTTCTGCATGCCGAGCTGCACGAGCAGGCTGATTGATTTCTGCTCCAGCCAGGACGTTTTCTGACTCTTGATGCTGCTCCAGGACCAACCGCAGCGGCCGTCCACTTCGCCCCGCTCCATCGCCAGATTGATGTCGTTGCCGCCGGGGTATCCGGTGATCAGTTTCATCTTCGCGCCGAATACGTTGCGTAGAAGCAGCGCGAAGCTGTCGGTTTCAGAACCTGTGGCGCTGCCGCCCATGGTGAAATCCTTGGTAAACATATCGGCCCAGGTCTTGACCGGCGAAGTGTACCAAGTCGCGCAAACGCTGGTTTCGCTGGTGATACTGCCGATCCAGGTGAATTTCATCGGATCGAATTTCGAATCGCCGAGGAGTGGGTCTGTCGCCATGCCGCGGGTCGCGGTTGCGATGACGGTGCCGTCCCGCGGCGCGAGGCTGTAGATGAAGTTCGCGGCTTTCAGGCTCCCGGCGCCCGGCATGTTCTGGGGTAGAAGCCTCGGATGCCCTGGAATATGTCTGCCCATGTGTCGCGCCAACACGCGCGCGTAAAGGTCGTAACCGCCGCCCGCACTATAGCCGATCACCATGGTGATCGTGCGATCGCGATAAAAATCAGCGACGGGTTCTGCTTCTGCCCGGTAGCCAAACGATACCAAGAAAAGGGCGAAGCTCAGCAGCCTGCATCCGAGCCAGTCAAGCATGCGAGGCGATGGAAGCATCATGTCGCGCGATCACCCTGCAGCGGGCAAACCGGGAATGCTTATGCCAAAAATCTGCAAGATGAGCAGCACGTTGAGCGACAACACAACGATCGTGCCACTGATCGCAACAACATTGATAGCCCTTCCGTTGGCGAATGCGCCCATGATGTCGCGGCGTCGCGTGAACATGACGAGAGCGATCATAGGAAGCGGGAGGGCAATGCTGAGCACCACCTGACTGATCACCAGCGCATTGGTCGCGTTGACACCGAGCCCGACCACCACGAATGCGGGCAGCATGGTGACCAGCCGTCGGACCCAGATAGGGATGCGAAAGCCGACAAATCCTTGCATGATCATCTGCCCCGCCATCGTTCCCACTGCTGAGCTGGATACTCCCGATGCAAGCAGTGACAACAAGAACACGCCCGCAGCCGCGATTCCGAGCAGCGGGGTCAGGGTATGATACGCGGTTTCGATCTCTGCGACATTGCTGTATCCTGCATGGAAGGCGCTCGACGCCATCATCACCATGGCCATGTTCACCATGCCGGCGATCGCAAGCGCGATGATCACCTCTGTGTTCGAGATGCGCACCATCCTGCGCTTTCCGCCTTCGTCGCGAGTTGGAATGCGCGCCTGGGTAAGGCCGGAGTGCAGATAAACGGCATGCGGCATCACCGTTGCACCGATGATGCCGACGGATAGCAGGAGCGCCCCCCCATCCGCGATCTGCGGGATGACAGCGTGCAGCGCGGCCGCGTGCCAGTCTATGGGTGCGATGAACATCTGAATGAGATAGCAAAGCGCAATGATCGCGACCAAATTGCCGATGATGAGCTCGACAGGTCGGAAGCCGTATCGCTCGAACATCAGGATGCCGTAAACAACGAATCCGGTAATGACCATCCCATAAAGGAGCGGGATACCAAACAACAGCGAAAGTCCGATCGCTCCGCCCAGGAACTCCGCCAAGTCGGTGGCCATTGCCGCAATCTCGCTGATGACCCACATCATGTACACCGTGAGCTTGGGAAACTGATCGCGGCACATCTCCGCCAGATTTCGTCCCGTCACGATACCGAGCTTGGCCGAGAGCGCCTGGAAGAGCATCGCGATCAGGTTTGCGAGCAGCACCACCCAGAGGAGCTCATAGCCGTACTTGGCGCCGGCTTGAATGTTGGTCGCAAAATTGCCGGGGTCCATATAGGCAATCGAGGCAACCACGGCCGGCCCGAAGAAGGACAGATACGCACGTAAATCTTTCCGCTCGCCTGCCAGCACCTCGCGCGCGGCCCGAGCCGTGCGCTCCGAGAGCGACTCCCGTGCCTTCGGAGCGATGGATTCCGTCATCAGCTCGTGTTCCTTCAGCGCCCAGCTCAACCTCTAGCATATTGCAGGAGAGGCGGTAGCTCACAACCAAACCGTTAAACGGTTTGACGATTCCTCGGCGAGAACTGGCCGACATAGAAACAAAACCGCCCTTTTGCCGACAGCATTGTGCAACCGAGGTCCGTTCACGCGCGGCCGGGTTATCGATCTTACTCCCGCAGCGGGGACGGGAGCTCGGCTTCTCCCGGCTCACGCGGGTTGCTCTTGCTGTCGACAAAGAGGATCAAGGCCGCTGAGGCGCAGTCGTCTCGATGCGCATGCAATTACCGCGTCCGGAGAGAACACAGTCCTGATTCTTGCGCACATCGGCGAGTTGTAGCGCGAGCCACGCGCCTGCAATGGACAGACCGACAGTCGCGAGCAGCGCCGCCATATTGACCATCATGCGATGGCGATAATTGTCAGCGTCGTCTTCCGTTTCGTACTTGGCAAGCCCGTCGACCGGGGGCGACGTTGTCCCGCCGGGCGGCTGTCGTGGCCGCCCTTGCCTGGAATTGGCTCCCGTTTTGCGCGGCCGGAACGGCAGGACCTGATGATCCTCACCGGGCTGGCTTGAGGGTTCGGGTTTCACCGGTCGTCTCGCCGAGAGATACTCGTTCGTTCGGAATATAGCTTTTCGCGCCAGACGCCGTTAGCCGCTCAATGCGGTTCAGCACCCCCTATGCGTGCAGAGCATGGCCTTTGGGAGGACAGGGCCCGCGTGCGCTTGCCCCTCGCCCGGAACGCCGCCGATCTGCAGGCGCTCATGGTGACTTGCTGCGCCAGCGGGCCAATGCGACGCGGCCGCAGCCTCGATCGGATGCGCCCGACTCTGGGCCGACGGCGCCCATGCGCGCCGAGGCCATCGGCCGCGTGGCGTAGAATAGCGCCCTAGGACTCTGCGAATGGCAACGGCTCGTCTTCGGGCGGCGCCATGCGAAAGACGTTGAGGATCATCGAGATCATGACGTAATACCCGAGGATGCCCACAAGCTCGACCGTGGCGGCATCGCCGAGAACGGCATGCACGCGCTTGAAATTCTGGTCGCTCACCCGTCGCGTCTTGTAGAGTTCCTGAATGAAGTCGTAGATCGCGCGCTCATCCTTGGGAGCCGATTTCGGCGCGCGCCCGCGATGCAGATCGCGGATGGTTTGCTTGGAAACGCCGGCGCGCTCGGCCTGCGGCACGTGAGCGAACCATTCGTATTGGGCCCGCCACAGCTTCGCAGTCGCCAGCACGGCGAATTCCGAGAGCCGCGGCGGCACCGCAGTGTTGAAGCGGCAATGGCCCCCCAGCTGCTGGGCCAGCTCGCCGAACGCCGGCGCGTGCAGGAGCACGGCGAATGGTCCGCGGATGCCGACGCTACCGCCGCGCGGCCCAGAGCGGATCGAATTCAATAGCGCCGCTTGTTCGGGCGTGAGCGCCTTCTCGGCCAGGACCGGAAGCCGCGGTGGCGGCATCTTCCTG
Organism: Xanthobacteraceae bacterium; assembly: GCA_036513475.1. Lineage (GTDB taxonomy): Bacteria > Pseudomonadota > Alphaproteobacteria > Rhizobiales > Xanthobacteraceae > VAZQ01. The sequence continues at coordinate 19,018 of DATBYX010000479.1, forward strand.
CCTACGGTCTTCTTTCCGGGCCTCTTCGTTGTGATCTTCTTCTTCGTAGCTTTCTTCTTCGCAGCCATGGGGCTCCCCCTTGCGTCGGCGACATGCGGCTCATGCCTACATTCTTGTCTTGAGCAACGCAAAGCCGCATTCTGTTGCCTACGCGCGGAAAATGACGAGCGGATGAGGACAATCGTGCCTGTGAGCCATCGGATCATGGTTGCCGTTACCGCTGCGCTGTTTGCCTGCGGCGTGTGGAGCGGGCCTGCCGATGCTCAGAGCTGGCCGACCCGTCCCGTGAGCATGGTCATCGGCTTTGCGCCCGGTGGGGGCACAGATGTGTTGGGGCGGATCCTTGCCCCGCGCCTCGCCGAGGTCCTGGGCCAGCAGGTTGTGATCGAGAACGTCGGCGGCGCCGGCGGAATGGTGGGGTCGGCCCGGGTGGCGAAGGCAACGCCGGACGGCTATCAGTTCGTGCTCGGCAGCAGAGCCGATGCGATCAATCAGGCGCTCTACAAGACTCCGCTCTACAACCTTGTGACCGATCTTGCTCCCGTTGTGCTGATTGCCGAGCAGCCGATGGTGCTGGTCGCGCGTAAGGATCTGCCGGTTGCGAACCTGCAGGAGTTCATCGCCTATGCGCAAAAGAACCATGCGTCCATGCAATTCGGTTCGGCCGGGACCGGCTCCACCGGACACATCGATTGCGCGCTGCTCAATGCCGCGATCGGCATCAATCTCCCGCACATTCCCTACCGCGGCGGCGGGCCGGCAATGCAGGATCTGATTGCCGGCCGGTTCGACTATTTCTGCACGCTCGCTCCGACGGTCATGCAACAGATCGAAGGCAACCTGGTCAAACCGCTTGCGGTCCTCACCCGCGATCGCTCCCCGATGCTGCCCAACCTTCCGAGCGCGCATGAGCAAGGTCTCAAGGACTTCGACGCCTCGACCTGGTTTGGCTTCTTCCTGCCTCCACACACCCCGCCCGCGATCATCACAAAGCTTCACGACGCGACCGTCGCCACGATGGATACGCCCTCTGTAGAGCAGCGCCTGCGCGAGACCGGCACGGCGGTTGTTGCGCCGGAGCGACGGTCGCCGGAATATCTGCAGCGCTTCGTCGCGAGCGAGATCGAGCGCAATGCCGGCCCGATCAAGGCGGCGGGGCTCGCGATCGAGTAACGACGGATCTCGTAGCGGCGAGGCATGCCTCGCCCTCGATTCGCCTGCGCTCGCTGCCGGGGGGCGACGCATGCGTCGCCGCTACGGAGATTCGTCGCGGAGGGGCAAACGATGCCTCGCCCGGTTTCCGTTTCTCAGGCGCTCAATCGCCGCAGGCGAGAATGGCTGTCCGGCGAGTCTCGCGGCGTAGATCGCCGCTCCGAGGCTCGGTGCGAGCATCGGGCTCTTCAGTTCATAGGTCTTGGAGTATTGCTCGATGTGATGGCGCAGCGGCGAGAGGATCAGCTCGCCGGCATTGAACACGCCGCCTGAGTAGGAAATGGGGACGCGTTCGCCAGGCTCGAATTCCAGCGCCTGCCGCACCGCCTCGATGATGGCTGCGAGCTCGCGCGCCGCGTCGTTGAAAACGCGAATGGCCTCGCCGTCGCCGTCGCGCGCCGCACGGGCGACAAGCTCCGCCATCGCGGCGATGGCGCGGCGAGAGGACGTGTCGGCGAGCTTGGCGCAGAGGTCGAGATTGGCCTCGAGGCCGAGATGTCTGCGTAAGCTTGCGTGAAGCGGCCCCTTGGGCAGGCGGCCGTCGCTCATGCGGGTGAAGATGTTCAGCCCCTGCGCCGCGATCCAGTAAGCGGAGCCTTCGTCGCCGAAGACCTCGCCCCAGCCGCCGGCGCGGGCAGACCTGCCCTTGCGCTCGCCATAGCCGATCGAGCCCGTCCCGGCGACGATGTTGATTCCATCCTCCCCGCCGAGCGAGCCTGCCCAGGCGCAGATCATGTCATTGCCGCAGCGATA
>DATBYX010000480.1:0-3785 GCA_036513475.1 Xanthobacteraceae bacterium
ATCGCGCAACTATTCGTGCTGCACAACCTGAACCTTTGGAGCGGTAGTCAGTGGCTCCCAGCCGCATCCCGTGAAGTGGTGGTTCTTCGTGTTCTATCGGCAGACATTTTTATGTCCTTTCGAGTCTTAGGATACCCGCCGCGATGTTTAAGAACTGAGATTTTCGGTGGCGCCATGGTGGCGACACGCACTACAATTACGAAGGCCGCCCTTAATGGCGTGCGCCCAAAAAATATACTATGTTCTAATGCTTAGTTTGGTTGCGGGGGTAGGATTTGAACCTACGACCTTCAGGTTATGAGCACGTCCAAGTAGACGACGTCCGCTACAGGAGCCCGCAGTGCGTCGATGGCGCTCTTGGTCAATCGGATGCGTGGCATGGAAGGTACCCCCATCGGGCGGTGCTACCTTCGCTTCACATAGGTAGCACCGCAAATGAAATGACAGGAGCGATGGTGATACGCGGTCCGCATTGACGCAAGAAAAATCAATGCGTTATGAACCGCCAGCAATCAACTTCCATCTCGGGGAAACGCCACCCCGAGAACCGGAGGGAAGAGGTAAATCGCGACTGCCTCAATCTCAGCGAAACATGCACCAGGAGACCTGCCCGTGAGGAAGGTAATGATGCATCGGATTGCGTTCGGGCTTTTGGCGTCGAGTGCCTGGATACTCGCTGTTCCGAACAGGGTCGCTGCACAAATATATCCGGAGCACCCGATCAAGATAATCGTGTCATCGGCAGCCGGCGGACCGCTGGACATCGTCGGTCGAGCGGTTGCGGACAAATTGGCTGCGAGCCTGAAACAGCCCGTGGTGGTCGAAACGCGCACCGGCGCGGGCGGTAATATTGCGGCTGACTTCGTCAGCAGGTCGCCGTCGGACGGTTACACGCTGCTTTTCGTTCTGAGCTCGACGCTCACCGTCAATCCTCATCTCTACAAGGATCTGGCTTTCAATCTGAAGCCCATCACCGTCGTCAACTACAGTACCCAGACGCTGTTCGTCCACCCTTCCCTGCCGGTGAACAACCTGGCCGAGTTCGTGGCCTGGGCGAAGAAGGAGGGCCCGGTAACGTATGCTCATGGCGGGGCAGGCACGTCGTCGCATTTGGTGATGGAGTATTTCCGGATGCTCGCCGGATTCGAGACGGTGCCGGTGCCGTACCGCGGTGCGGCGGCGATGGTCGCGGACTTTCTCGCCGGCCAGTTCAAGGTGGCATTCGGTTCGACATCCGGACTGCTTCCGCAAGCCGCGGCCGGGCGACTCCGGGCGCTCGCGGTCTCAACTGCGCAACGTTCGCCGCTTGCCCCTGATGTGCCGACAGTCGCGGAATCGGGATATCCCGGCTTTGAATTGACCACCGACTTCATTTTATTGGCGCCGGGCGAAACGTCGGACGAGATCATATCGCTGCTCCAGCGCGAGGTCCGGCAAGCCGTCAGCACGCCGGAATTCATGGAGCGCTTCCGCGAGCAAGATATCTGGATTGTCGCGGCGACGCCGGCTGAAACAGCGGCGCGCATCGAAACGGGTTACGAGCTCTGGGCCGACGTGGTCAAGCGAACCGGCATGAAGGTGGACAGATGACGCTTCCTCGCCGCCAACTCATTGGACTTGCAGGCGCCGCCGTCGGCGCCGCCATTCTGCCCTTGCGTGCGTGGTCGCAGCCGTTACAGCTGAATTATCCAACCCGCCCCGTGCGCGTGATTGTCACATTCGCTCCTGGCGGTACCGTCGACGTTTTCACCCGGATCGTTGCTCAGAAACTGAGCGAGCGGCTCGGAAAGCAGTTCTATGTAGAGAACGTGGCCGGCGCGACCGGCAATATCGGTACCGGCCAGGCGGCCAAAGCTGTGCCCGACGGCCACACGATTCTCTTTGCCTTTAGCTCCTTCGTCGTAAATCCGTCGCTGTTCGCGCAGGTCCCTTATGATCCCTCGAAAAGCTTCGAGCCGGTCACGCTCGCCGTCGCCTCGACCCATGTGCTCATAGTCAACCCTTCAGTGCCCGCGAAGACCATGAAGGACCTTGTCGACTTGGTCAGAGCCAATCCCGGCAAATACAGCTTCGCCTCGGGAGGGACTGGAACACAGGCGCATCTTTTGGGCGAACAGCTTCGCCTGTCGCGCGCCCTCGACCTCGTGCATGTCCCCTTCAATGGCGCGGGGCCGGCAGTCGCCTCGGTAGTCGCAGGCCATACGCCGATTGGCTTCAGCACACTGGCATCAGCGGCGACGCAGATCCAAGCAGGACAAATACATGCGCTTGCGGTGACAAGCAGGGTGCGCTCGCAGTGGCTGTCAGACGTGCCGACCACGGCGGAAGCTGGCTATCCGGATATCGAGGGGGATGGTTGGGTGGGCGCCCTTGTGCCGGCGGGAACGCCGAAGGAGATCATCACTCTGCTGCATGATGAGATGGTCGGGATAATCGCAATGCCGGACGTCAAGGAGCGTCTGCCGACACTCGGGTTCGACCCGGTCGCCAGTACGCCGGATGAATTCGCGAACCGCATCAGGTTCGAGCTCGATACCTGGGCCAGGGTGATCCGGGCAGCCAACATCAAAGCGCAGTGAGGCAGCGAAGTCGGCAATCTCCGGCCAGTGTTTCCGTTGCGGGTCGAGCATGGCTGCAACGATAGCCGCCCGCTGGTTGCCGCCCGAGACCGCAACAAATCAAATCGTTCGATCTATGATACCGACTATGGGGCGCTGACCATTCTGCTGGCGGAAAAAGCGCTCGGCGGCTTGCAGGTGAAATTGCGCAGCGGCGGCTGGGTCGACGTCGAGCCGCCCCCCATTCCTTCATTATCAATATCGGCGACCTGATGGTGATGTGGACCAATGACCATTGGGTCTTAAACTTGCACCGCGTCAGCAATCCGCCGACCAATCCGGGCCGGTCCACTCGTCGGCTCTCAATCGCCTACTTCGCCCATGCCAATTACGACGCCTTGATCCGTTGCATCCCGACCTGCATGTCGGACATCGGCGCCAAGCATCCACTGGTACTCGCCGGCGAGCACCGGGCCGCCAAAGGGAGCATGTCGCAGCGGGTGGCGTAAAAGGCCAACCGGTATTTGCCTGGTGCTGAGTCTTTGCCGCGGTCTGTCACGGCGTAGGCTCATGCTCCACAGTGGTTTAGACAGCTCCACTGGATGCGGAATGCGAAGATTCGAATATCGCGCTGTGCTTACAATAATTCTCCTGTGGATGTTCGAATACACGACGCCATGCTTGCGCAGCACGGACCTGATGCAATTAGCGCAGTTGAGGATGGCCCGATTCGTGGAGGATAGCGTCACCGTCACCGGCGGTAATCAGGTCGCTAGGAGGTTGAGCTTCAATGGGCGATCTCACTAAAATCTGCTGTCAGACTGCGCGCCGATCCGGTTCGTCTGCTTCTAGTTACCCCAAACAGTGGCAAGAAATCTAATCCAATTTTCGCCCATTATCTTGCAGATGCGCTGCACCGGCCAGCTTTTGCGCTCGAGGGCGGCGGTCAGGTTGGGGAAGTGCTCCAATCGACAAAAATCGACCGGCATGGTGATCTGTCCGAAATCCACCAGTTTTCGGCCGTAACCCTTGTCATGGCTGATGTATCGGAAGAATTCATCGCCGTATCCCTGGGTGAAGTCAGTCCCTATTCCGACCTGATCCTCGCCTACGATCTTCACCACATACTCGATCGCTTCCACGATATCGTCGAGCGTTGCCTCCGCCCCTCTTCTCAGGAACGGGGGAAACATCGTAACCCCGACAAAACCGCCCTTGTCGGCGATG
>DATBYX010000481.1:0-13320 GCA_036513475.1 Xanthobacteraceae bacterium
GAAGTCAATCTGGCTCGCCCTAGTCGTCGGCTGCGTTTACACGTTGTCGGCACAGATGAGCCTTGCCCTGCTCACTCCCGACGGCGTCGCCGTGTTCTGGCCAGCCGCGGGGGTCGCCGCGGGCACGCTGATCGCGGGTGGCCCGAATGCGCGGTGGGGGGTCGCGGGGGGGACAATGGTCGGGACTATCGTGGCCAATCTCCTGGGTGATCGAAATCTTTGGAGCTCCGTCATCTTCGCCGTATGCAATGCGGGGGAAGCCCTGCTGACGGCCGGCCTGATCGAACGCTACTTTGGTTCGCCTTTCAGTCTTGACCGGCTGCGCCACGTACTGGGGCTCGTAGGGGCAGCGATCGTCGCCACTGCAGTTTCCGGGATCGGTGGGACGCTCGGATTTACCGTGTTCCATAACACGACGGCATCGATCTTTGTCACTTGGCAGAACTGGTTCGCATCCGATGCGCTGGGCATCGTCACGATTGCGCCGCTCGTGATCGGGCTCGCTTCGGCAGCATACGAGCCGCCGACGCGCAGCGAGACCATCGAAGGTCTCGCCGCGCTGGCGTCGCTCATCGTCATGAGCATCATCGTCATTGCATTGCCGCAGGAGCGTTGGACGACGGTCGTGCCAATCGCGCTGCTGTTTCCGGTCCTGTTGTGGATCGCGGCACGCTGTCGGGCGGTGTTTGCGGCGGCGGCGGCCTTCATCGTAACCCTCGCAATAGTCGTCACAACAACCATCGGAATCGGTCACTTCGGCGATCCCGGTCTTCCAATGGCTGACCGCGTACTTGCCGCTCGTGCCGGCATCCTGGCGGTCGCGCTCTGCGCATACGTCCTCGCTGCACTCTTCGCGGAGCGACGGCAGCAGGAAGCAGCGCTCGCGGAGAGCGAAGCCCGATTGCAGGAGGCGCTGACCGCAGGCGCGGTCACAACGTTCGTATGGGACGTCGGCAGGAGTTCGCCACAGCGTAGCGCCAACGCTGCGCAGATCCTGGGCTTCGACCCGCGGCAGAGCTTTAGCTCGATCGGCTTTCTGTCGCGGGTGCATCCTGACGACCGCGAGCGGTACAAGGCGCTCGTGCGCGGTGTCACGCCCGAACGCCCATCCTATACCGTCAGCTTTCGCTTCAAGCGTCTCGACGGCCGGGAAGTCTGGCTCGAGGAAACAGCAAATGCCGAGTTCGACTCAGTGGGACGTCTTGTACGCCTCAAGGGCCTCACTCTCGACGTCACCGCGCGCAAGCTGTCGGAGGACCAGCAAAGCCTGCTCATCGCCACGCTTGATCATCGCGTCAAGAATCTGCTGGCGCGCATTTCCGTCGTCACCAAAGATATGCGCCAGAGCAGCGACTCGATCGACGCGTATGTTCAAGCACTGGATCGGCGCATTCAATCCATGGCCGATGCTCATACGCTGCTTAGCCAGAATCGATGGGACGGCGTTGACCTCGCCGAGCTCGTCCGCTGTCAGCTCGCGCCCAACGCGACAGACGCAAATGCGGTGATCGAGGGCCCGAACGTCACTCTGACAGTCGCAGCGACCCAGGCGGTGGCGATGGTGCTGCACGAGCTGGCGACGAACGCGGCAAAATACGGCGCGCTGTCGACCCCGCATGGGCGAGTGGAGGTGAGCTGGACCGGTGACCTCGGCAAGGATGCTGCGAGCCTGTCGATCACATGGCGTGAGATCGGCGGTCCCGCCGTTGCAGCTTCACCCGACTGCAGATACGGCGCCAGCATCATTCGCCATCTGATCCCGCACGAGCTCAGCGGTTCTGTTGACCTCGCATTCGCACCGGGCGGGGTTTGCTGCAAAATTCAGATTCCGCTCGAGACCGCGCGCGGAACACGCCGGCAAGCTCCAGCGTCCCTCGACCTGGAAGTTGCCGCCAACGCTCCTCACGTTCGCTGACAAGGCGATCGGGGAGGAGCAGTAATGCAATTTCATCGCACGCAGCATGCTCGGTTCACCTCTCCCTTTGTGGGGGCCGACGCTGATGGCCGTGTGATTGGCGCCGATGCAAGCTCGCCGCACTGACTGTCTGGGCGGCGCTGACGAGGTGATCGAGTGGTAAGTCGGGGTATATCCAGTCTTGGCGCTCAGACCTCTGCTGCATAGGGCCGCGGCATCTCTTCATGCGGAAGGTCGGGGTGGGGACGCCCGAAGTCGGGTGCGGCGGAGTCCTGCCCGATTTCCAGAATTCCGCGCCGAATGGCGCGTGTTCGGCTGAACTGCTTGAAGAGGGTATCACCGTCTCCCCGCCGAATAGCGCGGGTGAGAGCCGCCAGATCCTCCTGAAACCGTCCGAGCATCTCCAGCACCGCATCCTTGTTGGCGAGGAAGACGTCCCGCCACATCGTGGGATCGGAAGCCGCGATGCGCGTAAAATCGCGAAAACCCCCCGCAGAGAACTGCAGCACTTCGGAGCGAGTGACCTCACTCAGCTCATCCGCGGTGCCCACAATCGTATAAGCAATGAGGTGAGGCAGGTGGCTCGTTATACCGAGCACGAGATCGTGGTGCTCCGCCGACATCTTCTCGACGTTTGCTCCGAGCCGTCGCCAGAACGTTGCAAGCCGCTCCACGGCGGGTTGGGCAGCGTTCGCCGGCGGCGTGAGGATGCACCAGCGGTTGACGAAGAGCTCGGCGAAACCCGCATCAGGTCCGGAATGCTCGGTCCCGGCGACGGGATGAGCAGGCACGAAATGCACGCCGTTGGGGATATGAGGCAGCATGTCCCGGAGAACGGCACCTTTCACCGAGCCCACATCGGACACGATGGCGCCGGGCGCCAGATGCGAGCTGATGTCTGCCGCTACAGCTCCACAGGCACCCACCGGAATACAGAGGATAACGAGATCAGCGCCTTCCACTGCTGCGGCGTTGCTCTCGATGATCTGATCGGCAAGGCCCAGCTCCGCAACCCGCCGCCGCGTCGCCGCGGAACGGGCCGTGGCCACGATCGAATTGGCGGCACCCTGCGCGCGCGCCGCCCGAGCAATGGATGAGCCGATGAGGCCCATCCCGATCAGCGCCAGACGGTTGAAGACGGCAGTCCCGCTCATCGCCGGTCCGTGAACTCGGCAAGAGCGGCCAGCGCCAGGCGGTTTGCCTCCTCGGTTCCGACGCTCATGCGCAAAGCATTCGGGAGCTTGTAGGTCGTGACGCGCCTTAGGATGAGACCCCGCCTGGTGAGAAAGGCATCGGCGTCCGCGGCCGACAAGCCTGCGCGGTCGGGGAAATGGATCAGCACGAAATTCGCCACGCTCGGCGTTACCTCAAGCCCGAGCTTGGGAATTTCCTCGAGCAGCCACGCGAGCCAGCGCTCGTTGTGTCGGCGTGATGTCTCGACATGCGCGGTATCTCTGATCGCGGCAATTCCGGCCGCCATGGCGGGTCCATTGACGTTGAAGGGGCCGCGTATGCGGTTCACCGCGTCCACGATATGCGCGGGGGCATACAGCCACCCGAGGCGAAGAGCCGCGAGCCCGTGAATCTTGGAGAACGTACGACACATGATGACGTTCTCCGAAGTTGCCACGAGCTCGATACCGGCCTCGTAGTCGTTCCGCCGGACGTACTCCGCGTAGGCGGCGTCGAGCACAAGCAGAACGTGGGAAGGCAGTCCGCGGCGCAGGCGCTTTATCTCATCGAACGGCGCGTAGGTACCGGTTGGATTGTTCGGATTGGCAAGAAATACGATCCTGGTGCGCTCGCTCACGAGCGAGAGGATCGCATCCACATCAGCGGTATAGTTGGTCTCAGGTGCCGCCACCGGCGTTGCCCCCGAACCGAGCGTGGCTATGGGATAGACCAAAAAGCCGTGGGTGGTGTGGATGGCCTCGTCGCCGTCCCTGAGGTAGGCGTCAGCGATCAGATTCAAGAGATCATCCGATCCGGCCCCGCACACAATGCGGTCGGGATCAAGCCCGAAGGCGCGACCTATGGCTTCTCTCAACGCCGTGGACGCCCCGTCGGGATAATCCTGCAGGCGATCCGCCATTTCACGATACGCTGCTGTGGCGTGCCGACTAGGCCCCAACGGTGTCTCGTTGGACGAAAGCTTGAACACCTTGGCAACACCTGGGGCCGAGCTCTTCCCCGGCACATAGGGATCGATCGCGAGCACGCCTGGACGCGGCTGCGGACGTTGCAGGAGCGCCATTTCAGGCTCCGGAAGGTGCGGCATCGGGCGGACGCGGGACATCGGGCAGCTTATAGCGGCTGGCATGGGTACCTACGAGGGTCGAGGAGCGCACTGACGCGCCCGCGTCCACCAATAAGCTCGTTACCAAATCGATGCTGCGGCCCTGCGGTACCGAAACGAGCAGTGCTGCTCCCTCGAAAGCGCCTTCCGGCACGGCGACCACTTCCGCAAGAATCGCCAGCTCCCGCGCGGCGTGCGTGCTCCAACCCGCAACGCGCACGCTCCACATTTCTACTTCCTTCACCATGGCGTCGGGCGCGGCGCGGGACAGCACGAAGACAGGCATGGCGGCAGGATGGTCTCGCCGCTCGACGAAGGGCAACCGCGCAATGATCTTGGGAGCCGATTGGACCTCGAGCTCCGTCCACCAAGCCCCGGCAGCTGCGATGTCGAAGGCGGGCACAAGTCCCAGGTCCCCTCTCGACGCGGAAACCGCCGCTACGACGCTGGCAGCCCCGATATGGGGCACGAACGGGACCGTGAACCCGAAATGGAAGCGCGCGGAATCCCGCATCATGGCGTCGCCCGCGGAGAGATCGGCATGGACCGAGAACGGCGCCTGCACATAGGTGAAGGTCGCGATGATCACCCGCCAGATGCTCTCGGCGGTATCCAGCGGCAGGATGCCCTTGTGGCGCTCCACGAGGCGACGCATCATCTGCGCTTCTCGCGCAGGCCGGAATGCGGAACCGGATTCCTGGGTCTGCTTCGCTTTGATCAGGCGGTCGATGATCTCGCCGCGCTGAATGAGCAGGTTGTGCATTGCCTCATCGAGGCGATCGATCTCCCGTCGGAGCTCAACAAGGGGCGGAATTTCAGGAAGCGACGGCGTTGACATGCAATCCTCTGCGCTTGCGAGCCCGCAAGCGAGCCTTGGATTGATAAGTGCAGGACTGCCTGAAAGCAAAGAAAACGTTTGACAGCTGCCCCGAGCGTCCTATCTAAGCCCGTCCGCGCTCGCGCTTAGCGAGAGCAGATGCCGGTTGCCCGCCGTAGAGGTGAGCTGTCTTTAGAGTTGGGTCGAGATGGCGGAGGCCGTTTTCAGCGTTGAAGTTGATCCCGCGGGCCGCGCGCACGAGGCGGATAATCCTCGCTCGCTTCTCGTGCGCTTCGGGCGGGAGCAACCGTTGCGGCTCGATGCCGGCATCGATCTCGCCCCTTTTCAGATCGCCTATCAGACCTATGGCACGCTCAACGCGGAGCGCAGCAATGCAGTGCTGATCTGCCACGCGCTCACCGGTGATCAGCACGTCGCGAACCTCCATCCCGTGACGCAGAAACCGGGATGGTGGGAAACGATGGTGGGCCCCGGCCGGCCTATCGATACCGACCGTTACTTCGTCATCTGTCCGAATGTTCTGGGCGCGTGCATGGGCACGACCGGCCCGGCCTCGACCAACCCGTCCACTGCCATGCCGTGGGGCCTCGACTTCCCCGTCATCACCATCCGCGACATGGTGCGCGCGCAGGCAATGCTGCTCGACCATCTCGGCATCGCATCACTGTTCTCGATGGCGGGCGGCTCAATGGGCGGCATGCAGGTGCTGCAATGGTGCGCAAGCTATCCGCAACGGGTGTTCTCGGCGCTTCCGATTGCAACCTCGACGCGCCACTCGGCGCAGAACATCGCCTTCCATGAGGTCGGCCGGCAAGCCGTAATGGCGGACCCGGAATGGCGGCAAGGCCGATATTTCGCCCATGACACCAATCCGCGGCGCGGACTGGCCGTCGCGCGCATGGGCGCGCATATCACCTACCTTTCTGACATGGCCCTCCACCGCAAATTCGGGCGCCGTTTCCAGAACCGCGACAACCCGACTTTCTCCTTTGACGCCGACTTCCAGGTCGAGAGCTATCTGCGCCACCAGGGGATCAGCTTCGTCGAGCGGTTCGATGCCAACTCCTACCTGTATCTTACCCGGGCGATGGACTATTTCGACCTCGCCGCAGACTACAACGGGGTCCTGGCCAATGCCTTCAAGGATACCCCGACCAGATTTTGCGTGATCTCGTTCACCTCGGACTGGTTGTTTCCCACCTCCGATTCCCGCGCAATCGTGCATGCGCTGAATGCGGGTGGGGCACGGGTGTCTTTCGCCGAGATTGTGAGCGACAAGGGGCATGATGCATTCCTGCTGGAGGAGCCGGAATTGTTCGCCATTGTCCGTGGTTTTCTGGAGGGTGCCGCGCGGGCACGCGGCCTCACCGCCGCTCGGGGGCGATGAAGGTGCACTGGATCGTCTCAATGGTTCCTTGTTCCCGCAAGGGCAGGGCTGCACGACATAGTGGCGGCAACGACGGCGAAGGCCCGGAACGCTGATGCTTACTCGGGCGAACCACGATCTCACCATGGCGGACGCCGCGCGCAATCCCGGCGGGGCGCGCGTTGACCTTCTGCTCGTGGCGGAGATGGTCACGCCCGGAGCGAAGGTCCTCGATGTCGGTTGTGGCGACGGCGAATTGCTGCGGTTGCTGGCCGAGACTCGCGGCGTGGACGGCCGCGGCATCGAGCTCTCCCGCGAAGGCGTCAACCAGTGCGTCGCAAAGGGTCTGGCCGTCATCCAGGGGGATGCCGATACGGATCTGTCCGACTATCCCGACGACGCATTCGACTACGTTATTCTTTCGCAGACCCTGCAGGCGACCCGGCATCCGCGCGTGGTACTCGAACACATGCTGCGCATTGGCCGCCATGCCGTGGTTTCGTTCCCAAACTTCGGTCACTGGGGCATCCGATTGCAGCTGCTGCTCGGCGGTCACATGCCCCGCACCGACAATCTTCCTTACGCGTGGTGGGAGTCCCCGAACATCCATTTCTGCACGATCAAGGACTTCCGCCAGCTCTGCCGGGTCGCCGGCGCCAAGATGGAGAGAGCCGTGGCACTCGACGCGTGGGGGAGGGCATTGCGCTTCAATGCTCCGTGGTGGTTTTGGAACTTGCTCGGCGAGCAGGCAGTATTCTTGCTGAGCCGTAGTGGCTGAAGCTGCGCCAGGTGCGGGCGTCCCGCACGGGCTTCGCGGTGACCAATTCAGGACGGCAGTCGCCTGTGGTGGATATGCGCCTCGCGTCTTGTCTCGGCACCAGAATTTCTGGCCAAGCCTCTTTCAGGCAAAAACTGCCATTCCCACATAGCAACAGGGCAGCGTCGCTTTGCCCGTACATGAGTACGGCTCGCGTGGAGCTGTTTGCCCATTGACGATGTTCTTCTCGCGCCGGATGGGCGAAAGAACAGGCTGAGGGTAGGAACATGGATTTCGAAAAGTATACCGACCGCGCTCGCGGTTTCGTTCAATCTGCCCAATCGCTCGCGTCGCGTGAGGGACATCAGCAATTCGCACCTGAGCACCTCCTCAAGGTGCTGCTGGATGATCCCGAGGGGCTCGCGGCCGGACTGATCGATCGCTCGGGCGGCCGCTCGCGCGAGGCACTCACCGCGGTTGAAGCGGCGCTCGCCAAAATCCCCAAGGTGTCCGGCAGCGGAGCCGGTCAGGTGTATTTGGCTCCCGCACTGGCGCGCCTCTTCGATCAGGCGCAAAAAATTGCGGAGAAGGCGGGCGACAGCTACGTCACGGTCGAACGGCTTCTGCTCGCTCTCAGCATGGACAAGGAGAGCGAGGCCGGGAAGATTCTCGCCCGCTCAGGGGTGACCCCGCAGAATCTCAATGCCGCTATCGAGGCGCTCCGGAAAGGGCGCACAGCAGACACTTCCTCGGCCGAGAACGCTTACGATGCCCTCAAGAAATACGCGCGGGACCTTACCCAGGCCGCGCGCGACGGCAAGATTGATCCTGTCATTGGCCGCGATGAGGAAATACGGCGCACGATCCAAGTGCTCTCGCGGAGGACCAAGAACAACCCGGTCCTGATCGGTGATCCCGGTGTCGGGAAGACGGCCATCGTCGAGGGGCTGGCCCAGCGTATCGTCAACGGTGACGTGCCTGGAAGCCTCGAGGACAAGAAGCTTCTGGCCCTCGACATGGGCGCCTTGATTGCCGGTGCCAAATATCGGGGCGAGTTCGAGGAGCGGCTCAAAGCCGTCCTGCAGGAAGTGATCTCATCCGCAGGCGCCTACATTCTTTTCATCGATGAGATGCACACGATCGTCGGGGCCGGAAAGGCCGACGGGGCGATGGATGCGTCGAACCTGCTCAAGCCGGCGCTCGCGCGCGGCGAGCTGCATTGCATCGGTGCCACAACGCTCGATGAATACAAGAAGCACGTCGAAAAGGATGCGGCGCTCGCCCGGCGCTTTCAGCCAATCTATGTCAATGAGCCGAGCGTAGAGGATACGATCTCGATCCTGCGCGGCTTGAAGGACAGGTATGAGCAGCACCACGGCGTGCGCATCAGTGATTCGGCCCTAGTCGCCGCCGCCACGCTTTCCCATCGTTACATCAGCGATCGCTTCCTGCCCGACAAGGCCATTGATCTGATCGATGAAGCGGCAGCGCGCCTCAAGATGCAGGTCGATTCCAAGCCGGAAGAGCTGGATTCGATTGACCGCGAGATCATTCGATTGAAGATCGAGCAGGAGGCGCTCAAGAAAGAGTCTGATCCTGGTTCCAAGCAGCGCTTGAAGAACCTCGAAAAAGAGCTCGCGTCCCTGGAGAAGGAGTCCGCCGATCGGACCGCCCGGTGGAAGTCCGAGAAGGAAAAGCTCTCGGATGCGCAGAAGCTCAAGACCGAGCTAGATCACTTGCGCGTCGAGCTCGCGAATGCGCAGCGCAAAGGCGAATACCAGCGGGCTGGTGAGCTTGCCTATGGGCGCATTCCGGAAATCGAGAAGAAGCTCAAAGCCATCGAAGGCGCCGAAGGCAAAAGCGCCATCTCTAACGACGCAGTCACCGCCGATCACGTCGCGCAGGTGGTCTCGCGCTGGACCGGAATACCCGTCGACCGGATGCTGGAGGGGGAAAAGGAGAAGCTCCTGCGCATGGAGCAGCAGCTCAGCAAGCGAGTCGTCGGCCAGGCGGAGGCGGTGAAGGCCGTGTCGACGGCGGTGCGGCGCGCACGCGCAGGGCTGCAGGATCCGAACCGGCCGATCGGGTCGTTCATGTTCTTGGGCCCGACCGGTGTCGGCAAGACGGAGTTGACCAAGGCGCTGGCGGAATTCCTGTTCGACGATGAAGCGGCGCTCGTTCGCATAGACATGTCAGAATACATGGAAAAGCATTCCGTGGCGCGGCTCATCGGCGCGCCGCCGGGCTACGTCGGCTATGAGGAGGGCGGATCGCTCACCGAGGCGGTGCGTCGGCGGCCGTACCAGGTGGTCCTTTTCGATGAGATCGAGAAGGCGCACCCGGACGTATTCAACGTGCTGCTTCAGGTGCTCGACGATGGCCGCCTCACCGACGGCCAGGGTCATACCGTCGATTTCCGCAACACGTTGATCGTCATGACCTCGAACCTCGGCTCCGAGTTCCTCGCCAATCAACCCGAAGGCCAGGACACGGATGCCGTTCGCGATCAGGTCATGGCCGTCGTGCGCGCAAGTTTCCGCCCCGAGTTTCTCAATCGGGTGGACGAGATAATCCTGTTCCATCGCCTGCAGCGCAAGGAAATGACCAAGATTGTAGACATCCAGATGGTGCGGCTCGCGAAGCTCTTGGAGGAGCGCAAGATCACGATCGCGCTCGATCCTTCGGCACGCGAATGGCTTGCGGACAAGGGCTGGGATCCTGCCTACGGCGCCCGGCCGCTCAAGCGGGTCATCCAAAAAGCGGTACAGGATCCACTCGCCGAGCTGATCCTGTCCGGAGCGGTGAAAGACGGTGACAGGGTGACGATCTCCGCCGGCAAGCAAGGCCTGACGTTCAACGGCAAGTTGGCCGCGGCAGCCTGATCAGTGGATCAGCATCAGTGATCAGGTATCAGCATCAGAATGATGCCTGATAACTGATACTTGCTACCTGCCTTGTGCGTAACGTGTCGGCTGTGCACGCAACAGCATGGCGTCCAGCCGCCCGCGCTCCTGATCGAAGCCCGCGAGCAGGGTTCCATCGAGCACGCGGCCACGCGGCAGCTTGACCTTCATCGGGTCAACGAAGCGGCCGTTCACCAGGATTTCGTAGTGCAGATGGGCGCCGGTCGAGAGCCCGGTCGAGCCCACATACCCGATCACCTGACCCTGTCGAACGCGTTTGCCGGCCTCCATCCCGCGGGCGAAGGCCGACATATGACCGTAGGCGCTCTCCCATCCGTTCGCGTGCCGGATGCGGATGTACTTCCCGTATCCGCCCTCCAGGCCGATCTTGTCGATCGCCCCGTTGCCCGCCGCAAAGATCGGGGTCCCCGTGTGCGAGGCCCAATCCACCCCGGTGTGCATCTTCATGAAGCCGAGGAGAGGATGATTGCGACCGCCGAATCCCGATGCGATGGCTCCGTCGGCCACGGGCTTGCGCACCAGGAATTTTTTCGCGCTCTTGCCGCTCTCATCGTAGTAGTCGACCACGTTATCGTCGGTGGTCTGATAACGATAGAACTTCCGTGTCTCTCCACCGGTCGTCAGGGAGGCAAACAGCACTTCGGCCTTGCTGCTGTCACTGGCGTTCTGGTCATCGCTGGCGAACAGAATCTCGAAGGAATCGCCCGGTTGGACCTTGCGCTGAAAGTCCACGTCGTAGGAATAGATGCGAATGAGGTCGTCCACCACGGGGCGCGGAATATGGTTGCGCAGCGCCGTCTCATAGATGCTCTGATACAGACGAACGCCTTTGCCGTCGTCCTCATCGTCGTCGCTGGATGAGGAGGTGACGGTATTGGCGCTGCGCACATCAACTGCAACGTATTTGCCCTTGTCGGACCATGCGACCATGGTCTCGATGCTGCTGTCGGTCGCAATGATGATCCGGACCGGCCGCAGCCGTATGCCGTCGGCACCCGGGGCAAGGAGGACCCTGAGCTTGTAGCCGTCTTTGGGGCTGCTGTCTCTGCCGCGACCACCGAAACCCGCGGTGATCGCCTTGAGCTCGTCGGCGTTCGCGCCCATGTCGCGCAGGATGGCGGAAACCGAGTCCCCTTTCTTGAGCACGACCGTGCGTTCATTCCAGACATTGCCGCCGGTCACCTGCTCGGTCGTTTTCGGAAGCAGCGTGACGTTCTCCGGCACGATGCGAGGCTCGAATCCCGCATAGGGGTCGTTATTGCGCTCGGGAGCATAGGCGCTGATCGGGATAGCATCGGTGATCACGGGCTGGTTCTGGGACGAGCCGCCGTCCCAGTTCGCTGCCTCGCGCACCCGCGCGATCACCTCGTCGAGCGGCAGCACGGCCGCGAGCTTCGCACGTGGAATAATCGTAGTCAGGTCGCGGGTAACAAACGATACCTCCGCGTCAGGCTCGGCGCCGGCGGCCTCCTCGGTGTTCCCGCTCACCCCCGCCGATTGTGCAAGCAGTTTTTGCGCGTTGAACGGCGGGATGTTGGCAGAGAGTTCCGAGACCGACAGCGACAGGTTTCCCGCTACACGGATGAATGGGCGGACGCGCACAATCTCCCGGTTTCCGCTTCCTCGGGTGGTGGTCGAAACCCTTATGACCTGGCGCGCGGCATTGGCTTCGCCGGGCGGCGGCAGCCGATCGTTCTTGCGCGCCGAGTTGGTGACCCGTTCTGAGATGCCGGTCACCACCGTGCGCAATGCGGCTTCTACCCGCTCGGGCACGGTCGCAAAGTTGCTCTCGCCATCGAGGGCTGCGAAAACGGCGCCGCCCATCAGGGCCGCGCCGCAAAGACCCGCCAGGATTGTAGCGCTGAACCACTGAACCGATACTCTGCGACGGTCGACCAGCGCATGGTTCTCACCATCGACGGAAAGCGGCGGCTCGTTGCCGAGGTCGATGTGCTCGGCTTCGAAGCTCGAACGAAACACCGCTCGTCGTTTGCCCTGATCCAAGCCCGACGTCCCCTGTCGTCCGCGCGAGCGGTCCCAAACGAGAGGAAAGGTGCCAAACACGTCTGGAACACTGGCGTGGACGTCGGAGAGGACGGCACTTCGGCGCCGCCTGACCTACGTTCAACGCCCGCATCCCTTACGTCTTCTGGAACTATCGTTGGGTGACGCCGGCATATCCCGATGGGCCATGACAGCGATGCAAGTTCCCCCCGAAAGTGACACCTCCCAGTCCGGGAACAAGAGGGGCGAGGATTATGGCCGCAGTGCGGCGCAGGAACCCTTTAGATCGGCCCTAAGCTACCGAAATCACTTGAGAAGCGGGGTGTGGCATGCCTGCATCGCAGGGGGCATTTTTCGCCCATTGTTTCGCTCGCTTGGCGGGTGTTGACTTTTGCAGGACGCAAACCCTATATAATCGTCCATTCGGCTCGCCGCCCGCCTCGGCGCGACGGCGTGTCCTCGAAGCTCCTCACTGATACTCGGTGACCAGGCTTCCGATTTTATCGGAAGTCCGCGGCTTCGGCGGCTCTCCAATGGAGGGAGAGCGGGACCTCGGCTTGGGTCCCGGGCTGTTTGACAGGTGAATCGGAAGAAAGAGAAACGTGGACGGCGGAGTCACCGCGGACCGCGATCTCGCTGGGATTGGCTTGTTCGCAGGTCGGTTTCAACGCGGATATGCGGTCGGACGAGACTTCGGCGGTCGACGTTTCAGGTCAACACCCTTGCTGCATGCGGATGTTGAGCGGGTAAGACGCAAGTCGTGCTCGCGCTCATCCCGTGCGCACAGGAGTGGGACCTCGTCAAACGTTGTGATCAGCCGGGTAAAGTTCTCATCCAACTTGAGAGTTTGATCCTGGCTCAGAGCGAACGCTGGCGGCAGGCCTAACACATGCAAGTCGAGCGCCCCGCAAGGGGAGCGGCAGACGGGAGAGTAACACGTGGGAACGTACCCTTTGGTTCGGAACAACCCAGGGAAACTTGGGCTAATACCGGATAAGCCCTTACGGGGAAAGATTTATCGCCGAAGGATCGGCCCGCGTCTGATTAGCTAGTTGGTGGGGTAATGGCCCACCAAGGCTACGATCAGTAGCTGGTCTGAGAGGATGATCAGCCTCACTGGGACTGAGACACGGCCCAGACTCCTACGGGAGGCAGCAGTGGGGAATATTGGACAATGGGCGCAAGCCTGATCCAGCCATGCCGCGTGGGTGATGAAGGCC